>JAEXEM010000027.1 GCA_023401045.1 Actinomycetes bacterium | reverse complement strand
GTGGTGCTCACGGAGCGTGGTGCGCAGGAGCTCGACGTCGCCGCGGGGGACACCGTCGCGCTCGACGGTGAGGACCTCACGGTCGCCCGGGTCGTCGCGGACGACGCCCAGCTGTCCCACACCCCGGTGGTGTGGACCGCTCTCGCCGACTGGCAGCGCGTCGGCGCGCGCGGCGGCGGCGACGCCGGCCCGGTCGCCACGGTCGTCGCCCTGACGACCGACGACGGCGCGGACGTCGCGGCGGGCGATGCCGCGACCGGCACGACGACCGTGACGACCACGGAGGCACGCTCCGCGGTCGCGTCGTTCACCGCGGAGAACCTGTCGCTCACCACCATGCAGGCGTTCCTCGTGGTGATCTCCGCACTCGTCGTCGGCGCGTTCTTCACGGTCTGGACGATGAGCCGGCAGGGCGACGTCGCGGTGCTCAAGGCGCTCGGTGCGTCGACCGGGTACCTGCTGCGTGACGCGCTCGGCCAGGCAGCGCTCGTCCTGGTCGTGGCGGCCGCCGCCGGTGCGGGCGTCGCCGCGGCCGCGGGCACGGCGCTCGCCGGTGCGGTGCCGGTGCTCGTCTCTCCCGCGACGATCCTCGCGCCGACCGCGCTCATCGTGCTGCTGGGCCTGCTCGGCGCCACGGCCGCGGTCGCGCGCCTCACCCGCACCGACCCCCACGCGGCGCTCGCCGCGCGCTGACCTGCCCACCCCAGCACCCCTCGACCCGGACGGAGAGCACCGTGGACCTGCACCTCGACTCGATCACCCTGACCTACCCCGACGGCGACGGCGTCCTCACGGCCGTCGACGACGTCACGCTGCACGTGGCCGCGGGCACGACGACCGCCCTGCTCGGACCGTCCGGCGCCGGCAAGTCCAGCCTGCTGGCGGTGGCCGCGGGTCTCACACCGCCGTCGACGGGCCACGTCGCGATCGGCGAGGACGTCGTCCTCACGCCGCGGACGACGTCGGCGCAGGCGACGCGCCTGCGCCTGGAACGGGTCGGCCTGGTGTTCCAGAGCCCGCAGCTGCTCGCGTCGCTCACCGCCCTCGAGCAGGTCGAGCTGCACGCGCACCTGCGTGGGGCACGCCCGGCGAGCGTCCGCGACGAGGCACTGGACCTGCTGGCGTCCGTCGGGCTCGCCGACCACGCGCACCGGCGCCCCGGGCAGCTGTCCGGCGGGCAGCGGCAGCGGGTCGCGATCGCGCGGGCGCTCGTCGGCCGGCCGGACGTGCTGCTCGTCGACGAGCCGACATCGGCGCTCGACCACGAGCGCGGTACGCAGGTGGTCGAGCTCATCACCCGCCTGGCCCGTGAGCTCGGCGCGGCGACGCTGCTCGTGTCGCACGACGCGTCGACCCTGGGGTCGGTGGACGCCACCGCCCGCATGGTCGACGGGCGGCTCGAGCAGGAGCGTGCGGCGGTGTGACACCTAGCCGCCCGCCCGCCACGCCTCGAACAGCGAGAGCTTCGCGACGAGGTCCTCGTGCATGAGCCGCACGTCGACCCCGGTGTACTCGCGCATCGGCGTGCCCACGGGGCACTCGACGTAGCGCCCCGCGCGCGTGAGGCCGGGCTTGGCGCGTCGCACGAACCGGCAGGACGACGCGTCGCCGGACCAGTAGGTGTGCAGCGCCGTGAGCAGCACGAGCGGGGAGTCGCCGAGCACGTACGCCTCGGTCGGCGGCCGTGACTGGTTCGCGTGCCGCGCCATCTCGGCACGCAGCTCGTCGTCGAGGTGACGGCCCAGGGGCCCGGCGGCCCGCACGCGCGTGCGCAGCTCCGCGTCCGACATGACGCACGTCGCGTAGGTGCTGCGCGGCACCTGCCAGAGCTCGAGGCAGGGGGCGTCGAAGACGACCTGCGCGGCCCGCACGTCGATCGAGAGGTTGTACTCCTCGTCGACCGACCCGGGTGTGCCGAGCCACGGCACGGGCGTGTGCTCGAACCCGCCGATCCACACGACGACGAGCCGCCCGGCGATCTCCGGGTGCGCGAGGTACGCCGACGCCAGGTCCGTCAGACCGCCGCCCGCGGCGTAGAACAGCGGGCGCGGGTCGTCGCGCAGCGCCTCGGCGACGATCCGCTCCGTCGCCTCCGACAGCCGCGGCGTCGCGTGGTCGGGCAGCGACTCCTCGGCGCCCGCCACGACGACGTCGGTGGACGTGAGGCCCATGCGCGCGAACAGGTCCGCGACGACGCGGGTGCCGTCGGCGGCGCTCGTCGCGGACGCACCGTCGTGGTCGTGCCGCAGCTGCGAGGACACGACGAGCGGGATCTCCACCGACGGGGACAGCACGTGGTGGACGAGCTGGAACAGGTCGTCCGGGTCGCCGGCGAAGTCGTTGTCGACGATGACCCGCGCGGCGGCGGGTGCGGGCGGCGCGTCACCGAGCCAGGGGTGCTCACCCAGCCGCCAGCTCGGGACGTCGTGGCTGGTGAGGACGGGTGGGACGGTCGCCATGCGGGGAGCCTAGGCGCGCGGACGTGGTGCCACCTGGGCCTGTCGGCGCACCTCGTGGCGGCCGCCCGGGTCTAGGGCGAGCGGTCGGTGGTCCGTCGTCGCTAGAGCGCGCGCAGGCGCTCGACGTTGGCAGTCGCCGGAGGCACGGGTGGTGTCACGCGGTACCCGAGCTCGCCGAGGATGGCGACGGCCTCATCCGGTGCAGTCGCGGACGACGGCGCGCACCTGCTGGCGACGCCACCGCTCTCGTCCCTCGCGGAGCGACTGACGACCTTCTGGGGTCGAGTCCACGCCGAGCTCCGAGACGAGCATCTCCAGCAGGTCCTCCAGGCACGGGCGGAAGCGGGGGCGCCGAGCGGGAAGTGCAGCTCGGCGAGCCGAGGAACGGCGGTGCTCCCTGCCCGGCGCCTGCCTCGGGGCGTCGAGGTGCCCGCTTGTGTCATGACGTAGGTCGTCGCGTCGCGGTGGGCATGTACCTGCAGGTGCGCGCCCGGGATCTGCGAGCCCGGCGAGCGCAGGTAGTCGTACCTGAACAGCGGCTCTCCCGCGGCCCGCGGCCCTCGAAGACCATGAAGCTCGAGCTCTCGACCGCCAGGTAGGTGCCCGAGGAGTCGGAGACGCATCGGAAGACGATCTTGAGCGTCAGCAGCGGTCGCCCACCCACTCGGAGCGGGATGCCGGTCGCAGGAGACTGCTCGACCGTGAAGCGACTGCCCAAGGCCTCGGCGGTGAAGGGAGCGGCGCAGCCCGGCACGAGGGCATGCACGGTCTGGGAGATCTCAGTCGCGAACCTACGCGCCTGGTCGACCAGGCCGTCGTCCGTCACTCAACGATGAGGAAGTCGAGGTTCTCGAGCTCGTCGAAGAGTGCGAGCTCCTCGGCGGAGAGACGGTACTCGGCCGCGCGAGTCCGGAACGTCTCCTCGTCCCCACCGACGAGACGGACGATCTCGTCGCGGCGTTCGCGCGCCTCGGCGAGGGTCATGCGGTTGACGACGACCGGAGCCACGGTGCCACGTCCTTCCTCGATGGTGGACCGACGCTAGCTGCTGCCCCTGACACTAGCGACGCCGGGCGCCAGACGCCCCGTGCCCCGACCGATGTCCACTGCTTGGTGGGCAGCCACTCGGGGCAAGGGGAGGCACGCGCTGGTACGCGGGCAGCGCCTCAGCCGGTGAGCCCGGCGACCGACCGGCCGTGCGGGTCCGCCCACGCCCGCGGCACCCCGTCGACCGCCACGACGAAGCGCCGCCCGGCCCGCTGGGCCAGGTGCGCGGTGCTCGGCAGGACGAGTGCGCCCTCGTTGCTCACCCAGTGCCCGGGCAGCGCGGTGACCGTGTCGACGAACGCCGACCGGGACTCCGCGTCGAGGTAGGCGAGCACGGCGCTGTGGAGCACGACGAGCGTCGCGTCCGCGGGCGCCTCGGCGGCGAGCGCGGGCAGCGCGTCCCGCAGGTCCCCGGCGACGACGCGCGGACGCTCGCGGCGGGCGACGTCGAGGGCGGCGCGCAGCCAGGTTCGGCGGTCGTCGTGCTCGGGCCACACGAGGGTCTCGAGCCAGGCGCGGGCGTCGTCGTCCTGCACGTCGACGGGCGCGAGGTCGATGCCGGTGCGCCACACGACGTCGGGCATCCGGGTCGGTACGGCGACGCCCGGCCCGACCTCGCACGGCAGCACGACAGGCGACGGCCCGTCCACGGGGTCGAGGGTGGTGCCGTCGTCGTACCGGTAGGAGTACCGGTCGGGGAGCAGGCACAGCCCCGCCGAGGCACCCACCTCGAGCAGGGCGAGCGGCTGCGGCAGCGCGGCGAGGAACGGCAGGAGCACGGCGCACCGCCCGGCCTCGTTCGTCTGCGTCGCGCGGGTGAGGACCGTCTCGCGGACCTCCGGCCAGCGGTCGAGCAGCGTCGAGCGGAACGCCGCGTAGTCGCCGCTCGCACCGTGCCACCGGGCCGCCGCGAACACGAGGTTCGGCTGCCGCTTGCCCCGCGGCAGGCCGGCCAGCCGCTCGGCGACGACCGGGTCGGCGGCGACCCCGAGCGCCCACGCCTCGAACGTCGGGGACGCGCCGCGCGCCTCACGCTCGGCGAACGCGCGGTACGCGTCCGCGACGGGGGCGGCCGCGAGGTGGATCGTCGGGTCCATCGGCACAGGATGCCTGCCCGGCACCTGACGTCACGACCAGCCTCCCTCCGTCAGGTGTCCGAGCGGTGGGCGGTCGGTCGGTCGAGGCCGGGCTGGGCCGCGTCATGGGCGCGATGAGAGAGCTGAGCCCGGGGTCGTCGGAGGCGTGTCCCAGCAGGCGGGCACCCGGCAGCGCGCCGCACGCCGACGTCCCGGGCCGCCCGCGAGCCGGAGCGCCGCCGACCCTCCGCTGCGGTGGGATGGGCGGGTGGACGCGGTGGCGCGGGTGAGGTGGGCGGCGGTCGGGGCCGGAGGGCACGTCGCGCGCCGCACGAGCGCCTGGTGGGAGCACCTCGTCGCGGCGCGCGAGCGCCGTGCACCGCAGCGGCTCGTCCACGCGGTGCTCGAGGTCGAGGTGGACGGTGCCGTCCGCAGCGTCGACATGGCGCCGACGTGGGGCAGGTCGGCAGGACCGCGGCACGTCGTGCTCACCGGGCCGGTGGGGTCACGGCTCCTCGGGTGGTCCCCGCTGTTCCGGTACGAGCTACGTGTCGTCGACGCGCCCGCACCGCCGCGGCACGTCCTGCACGCGGGGCCCGACCTCACGCTGCCCGCCGGCGTGCTCGACGACCTCGCCGCGGTCCCGGCGCTCACCTGGGGGCGGGACGAGACGGGCGCGGGAGAGATGTGGACCTCGAACTCGGTGGTCTCGTGGCTGCTCGAGCGGCACGGGGT
>JAEXEM010000374.1 GCA_023401045.1 Actinomycetes bacterium | reverse complement strand
GCCGTGGCCGCCCCGCACGGCGCTACGTCGTCACGGCACGGGGCCAGGCGGCACTCTCCCAGCGCTACGCCGAGATCGCCTCCGACGCGCTGCAGTTCCTCGCGGACGCCGCCGGTGTCGACGCCGTCGACCAGTTCGCCGACCACCGCGGCCGTGCGCTCGAGGAGCGGTACGGCCCGGTCGTCGAAGCCGCCGGCGAGGACGTCGGCGCCCGCGCCGAGGCGCTCGCGCAGGCCCTCGAGTCCGACGGGTACGCCGCCTCGGCGCGTCCCGTGCCGGGCGCCACGCTCGTCCAGCTCTGCCAGGGCCACTGCCCCGTGCAGGAGGTGGCCGCGCGCTTCCCGCAGCTGTGCGAGGCCGAGACGCGCGTCTTCGGCCGCCTCCTCGGCGTGCACGTCCAGCGCCTGTCGACGCTCTCGACGGGCGGGCACGTGTGCACGACGAGCATCCCGACCCGTGCCTCCGGGCACGCCACCGGTCCGCCGACCACCGCTGGACGGTGACCCGACCCACGACCCGTCCCGCACCCCACCCGACCGCCCACCGTGCACTCGACGGAAGGACCGACACCATGAGCGCACCCACGGACGACACGGCCACGCGGCCGGCGGCCACCGAGCCGCTGAGCCAGGACGAGGCCATCGCCTCCATCGGCAACTACACCTACGGCTGGCACGACCCCGACGTCGCCGGCGCGTCCGCGCGCCGCGGCCTCTCCGAGGACGTCGTGCGCGACATCTCGCGGCTGAAGAACGAGCCCGAGTGGATGCTCAAGACGCGGCTGAAGTCGCTGCGCCTGTTCGACAAGAAGCCGATGCCCTGGTGGGGTGCGGACCTGTCGGGCATCGACTTCGACAACATCAAGTACTTCGTGCGGTCCACCGAGAAGCAGGCCACCAGCTGGGAGGACCTGCCCGAGGACATCCGCAACACGTACGACCGTCTCGGCATCCCGGAGGCGGAGAAGCAGCGCCTCGTCGCGGGCGTCGCCGCGCAGTACGAGTCCGAGGTCGTCTACCACCAGATCCAGGAGTCGCTCGAGGAGCAGGGCGTCATCTTCCTCGACACCGACACCGGTCTGCGCGAGCACCCGGAGATCTTCGAGCAGTACTTCGGCTCGGTCATCCCGCCGGGGGACAACAAGTTCGCCGCGCTCAACACGGCCGTCTGGTCCGGCGGGTCGTTCGTCTACGTGCCGCCGGGCGTCCACGTCGAGATCCCGCTGCAGGCCTACTTCCGGATCAACACCGAGAACATGGGTCAGTTCGAGCGGACGCTCATCATCGCCGACGAGGGCTCGTACGTTCACTACGTCGAGGGTTGCACCGCGCCGATCTACCAGTCGGACTCGCTGCACTCCGCGGTCGTCGAGATCGTCGTGAAGAAGAACGCACGCGTCCGGTACACGACCATCCAGAACTGGTCGAACAACGTCTACAACCTCGTGACGAAGCGGGCGACCGCCGCCGAGGGCGCGACGATGGAGTGGGTCGACGGCAACATCGGCTCCAAGGTGACGATGAAGTACCCGGCGATCTACCTCATGGGCGAGCACGCGCGCGGCGAGACGCTGTCGATCGCGTTCGCCGGCGAGGGCCAGCACCAGGACGCCGGCTCGAAGATGGTCCACGCGGCGCCGCACACGTCGAGCTCGATCGTCTCGAAGTCGGTCGCGCGCGGCGGTGGCCGCACGTCCTACCGCGGGCTCGTGCAGATCCTCGAGGGTGCCGAGCACTCGGCGTCCAACGTGCTGTGCGACGCGCTGCTCGTCGACCAGATCTCGCGCTCGGACACGTACCCGTACGTCGACGTCCGCGAGGACGACGTGTCGATGGGCCACGAGGCCACCGTGTCCCGCGTGAGCGAGGACCAGCTGTTCTACCTCATGTCCCGAGGCATGACCGAGACCGAGGCCATGGCGATGATCGTGCGCGGGTTCGTCGAGCCCATCGCGCGCGAGCTGCCCATGGAGTACGCCCTCGAGCTCAACCGCCTCATCGAGCTGCAGATGGAAGGGGCCGTCGGCTGATGACGACCACGACGAACGAGGGCGCCCCGACCGCGGGCCTCTCGACGGACCACTCGCGCGCCGTCGCCGACGGTGCGCACAGCCACGGCGCCGTCGTGCCGGAGGCGTCGCGCGCCGCGCGGCGCGCGAGCTTCGACGTCGCCGACTTCCCCGTGCCGACCGGGCGCGAGGAGGAGTGGCGGTTCGCCCCCGTGGCGCGCCTGGCCCCGCTGTTCGCCGCCGGCTCGGAGGGTGTGCTCACCGGGCACGGCGTCCTCACGACCGTCGTCGAGTCGCCCGAGGCGCGGGTCGAGATCGTCGACCGTGACGACGCGCGCCTCGGCCGCGCCGGTGTCCCCGGCGACCGTGCCGCGGCCGTCGCCTGGGCGTCGTTCGACCGGGCGACGATCGTCACGCTGCCGCGTGAGTCGGTCTCCTCCAAGGTGACGTCGGTCGTCGTCGAGGGCGTCGAGGGCGCCGGCCTGGCCGGTGCGCCGCTCGAGCCGACGGCGGCGCACCTCGTCGTCCACGCCGAGCCGATGTCGCAAGGCGTCGTCGTGCTCGACCACGTGGGCCACGCGAACCTCACCGAGACGGTCGAGATCGTCGCCGAGGACGGTGCCCACCTCACCGTCGTGTCGGTGCAGGACTGGGCGGAGGGCTCGGTGCACGCCGCGAGCCACCGCCTGCGCATCGGCCGTGACGCGACCGTCAAGCACATCGTCGTCACGCTCGGTGGCGACGTCGTCCGTGTGACGCCCGACACCGAGTTCGTCGGCGAGGGTGCGACGGTCACCGCGCTCGGCCTCTACTTCGCCGACGCGGACCAGCACCAGGAGCACCGCCTGTTCGTCGACCACGCGGTCCCGAACTGCGTCTCGCGCGTCACCTACAAGGGTGCGTTGCAGGGCGCGGGCGCCCACACGGTGTGGGTCGGCGACGTCCTCATCCGCGCTGCGGCCGAGGGCACCGACACGTACGAGCTCAACCGCAACCTCGTGCTCACCGACGGCGCGCGCGCCGACTCGGTGCCGAACCTCGAGATCGAGACCGGTGTCATCGAGGGTGCGGGCCACGCGAGCGCCACGGGTCGCTTCGACGACGAGCAGCTGTTCTACCTGCGTGCCCGGGGCATCCCCGAGACGGACGCGCGCCGGCTCGTCGTGCGCGGCTTCTTCGCCGAGCTCGTCCACGAGATCGGCGTGCCCGAGGTCGAGGAGCGGCTCATCGCGTCGATCGAGGCCGAGCTCGAGAAGTCGATGAGCGAGCTCACCGGCGCCCCGCGGGTCGAGGGCTCCGAGGTGGCCGCCACGGCGGAGCAGGCATGAGCGCACAGCTCGCCTGCTACACCGCCGACGTGCCCGTCGCCGGCACGCTGCGCGTCGAGCTCGAGGGCGAGTCCGGTCCGGTCGAGGTCGCGGTCGTCCGCGACGAGACCGGCGAGTGGCACGCCATCAGCGACGTCTGCTCGCACGGCGAGGTCTCGCTGTCCGACGGCGAGGTCGAGGACTGCACCGTCGAGTGCTGGCTGCACGGGTCGCGCTTCGACCTGCGCTCCGGCAAGCCGCTCGCACCGCCCGCGGTGCGTCCCGTCCCCGTCTACCCCGTGACCGTCGACGGCGAGCGTGTGCTCGTCGACGTCGACGCCCCGCTCTGAACCCGAGGAGTACCCCGATGTCCACCCTGGAGATCCGCGACCTGCACGTCAGCGTCGAGACCAAGGAAGGCGCCAAGCCGATCCTGCGCGGCGTCGACCTCACCGTGAACAGCGGTGAGACCCACGCGATCATGGGGCCGAACGGCTCCGGCAAGTCGACCCTGGCGTACTCGCTCGCCGGGCACCCGAAGTACGAGATCACCTCGGGCACCGTGCTGCTCGACGGTGAGGACGTGCTCGAGATGAGCGTCGACGAGCGTGCCCGTGCCGGCATGTTCCTCGCCATGCAGTACCCGGTCGAGGTGCCGGGCGTGTCGGTGTCGAACTTCCTGCGCACCGCCAAGACCGCGATCGACGGCGAGGCACCGCCGCTGCGCACGTGGGTGAAGGACGTCCGTGGCGCCATGGACGCGCTGCGCATGGACTCCTCGTTCGCCGAGCGGTCCGTCAACGAGGGCTTCTCCGGTGGTGAGAAGAAGCGCCACGAGATCCTCCAGATGGAGCTGCTCAAGCCGCGCTTCGCGATCCTCGACGAGACCGACTCCGGCCTCGACGTCGACGCGCTTCGCGTCGTGTCCGAGGGCGTCAACCGCGTCCGCGAGAACTCGGACGTCGGTGTCCTGCTCATCACGCACTACACGCGGATCCTGCGGTACATCAAGCCGGACTTCGTCCACGTCTTCGTCGACGGCCGGATCGCCGAGGAGGGTGGCCCGGAGCTCGCCGAGCGCCTCGAGAACGAGGGCTACGACCGCTTCCTGCAGGCCGGCGCGTCCGCCTGAGCCTCGTCGCGGCGGCCGCCGGGTGAACGCACCCGACGGCCGCCGCAC
>JAEXEM010000365.1 GCA_023401045.1 Actinomycetes bacterium | reverse complement strand
GCCCTGTCGGTCGCGTGGGCGCAGCGCGGCGGCCGAGTGGTCGGCGGCGAGCGCATGCTGCTGCACCAGGCCGTCGAGCAGGTGCGCCTCATGACGGGGCGGCCGGCGCCGCTGGCGGCGATGGACGCCGCGCTCGGGAGGGTCCTCGCCCCCGCCGGCTGAGCACGCGCGGCGCCCACGGACGTCGCACGCACGGGGGACACCGCGCACAACACGGTGACCGGTGCGCTACAGCCCGGGCGGCCGTGTGCCGATGCTGCGGCGGGAGGCCTACGCGGCCTCGCACCGGCGACGAGGAGGCACGTGTGAAGCAGCTCGGTGAGGTCCTGCTCGACGAGGGGCTCGTCACGGAGGCGCAGCTGCTCGCGGCGCTCGACGAGCAGACCAGCCTGGGGACCTCGCTCGGCCGCACGCTGGTCGAGCTCGGCATCCTCACCGAGGCCCAGCTCGTCCGGGCGCTCGCCGCGCAGGTCGGCATGGAGTTCGTCGACCTCGACGAGTACCCGGTCGACCGGGCGGCGGTGGCGATGGTCCCGGCGGCCGTGTGCCGCCGCAACTCCGTCCTGCCCGTCGCCGTGCGCGACGGTGCGCTGGTGCTCGCGACGCCCGACCCCGGCAACGTCGTTGCCGTCGACGACGTGCGCACGCTGTCGGGCATGCACGTCATCCCGGTCGTCGCCGTCTACGACAATGTGCTGCGCGCCATCGACCGCTTCTGCCGTGCCGACGACGAGATGGAGGACCTCTCGTCGGCGTTCGAGGAGGAGCTCGCACCGCAGGAGGTCGACCTCGGCAATCTCGGGAACGTCTCGGACGACGACGCGCCGATCGTCCGGTACGTCAACCTGCTCGTCACGCAGGCGATCACCGACCGCGCGTCCGACATCCACATCGAGCCGACCGAGCACGATCTGCGCGTGCGGTACCGGATCGACGGAGTGCTCCACGAGACGCAGCGGTCCCCGAAGAACATCACGGGGGGCGTCATCAGTCGCGTGAAGATCATGAGCGACATCGACATCGCGGAGAAGCGCAAGCCGCAGGACGGTCGTATGTCGGTGATGCACAACGGGCGCAAGATCGACCTGCGTGTGGCGACCCTGCCGACGGTGTGGGGCGAGAAGATCGTCATGCGCATCCTCGACAACTCGACCGCGAGCCTCGACCTGCGTGACCTGTCGTTCCTCGACCACAACTACGCGACGTACCAGCAGTCCTACACCAAGCCGTACGGCATGATCCTCGTGACCGGTCCGACGGGATCCGGCAAGTCGACGACGCTCTACGCGACGCTCAACGCCGTGTCCAAGCCGGAGATCAACGTCATCACGGTCGAGGACCCGGTCGAGTACCGCCTGCCGGGCATCAACCAGGTCCAGGTCAACCCCAAGGCCGGCCTGACGTTCGCCGCCGCCCTGCGCTCGATCCTGCGCTCGGACCCCGACGTCGTCCTCCTCGGTGAGATCCGTGACCACGAGACCGCCCAGATCGCGGTCGAGGCTGCTCTCACCGGCCACCTCGTGCTCTCCACGCTGCACACGAACGACGCGCCGTCGGCGGTGACCCGGCTCACGGAGATGGGCATCGAGCCGTTCCTCGTCGGGTCCGCGCTCGACTGCGTCGTCGCCCAGCGGCTCGCGCGGCGGCTGTGCCCCAAGTGCAAGGAGCGCTACACCCCGACGCCCCAGGAGCTCGAGGCGGCGCGCTTCCCGTGGGTCCCCGGGGAGCCGCTGCCCGAGCTGTACCGACCCGCCGGCTGCACCGCGTGCTCGCGCACCGGGTACAAGGGTCGACTCGCGCTGCACGAGGTCATGCAGGTGACAGAGGAGATCGAGCGCCACGCGGTCGCGCACTCGTCCTCCGCCGACATCGGCGCCACCGCCGTCAAGCAGGGCATGCGGACGTTGCGTGAGGACGGCTGGCACAAAGTGGCGCTCGGGGACACGTCGATCGAGGAGATCCTGCGCGTCGTCGCCTGACCGAAGCGTGCGTTGCCGGCTCAAGTCGGGCGCCGCTGCGGCCGATGAAGAGCACGACGTGCCACGTCGGCACGGGACGACGGAGGACGGACGTGACGGAGAACCACCCGGCGTATCGAGCCGATGCCACGCGGCGGCTCCCGCCCTACCGGCCGGCCGGCCCGACCGCGTCCTTCGACCCGGTGCCCTCGCAGTCGGTCGTCGGGGATGTCCCACCCGGGTACCCGGCGCCGCCGGCCGTGAGTCACGCGGTCCCCCCGTCTGTCACGCCCCCCGCGTCGCCGCTGCCCGCCCTGGCGACCTACGTGCCGCAGCCGGTCGTGCCGGCCCCGCCCGTCGCCCCGCCGCAGCAGGCCCGTGCCGCTGAGCCTCACCCCCTACGCCCAGCACAGCCGGCACGCACCGCGCAGCCGGGACGCCGGGGGAGCGGCTCGGACCGTCAGGAGGGTGACCTCGACATCGACGAGGTGCTGCGCGAGATGGTACGTCTCGGTGCTTCGGACGTGCACTTCACCGCGGGTGCACCGCCCATGGTCCGGCTGTCGGGCGCGCTGCGTCCGCTCGAGCAGTTCGCCAGGGTCGAGCCGGAGCCCTTGCGCCGCTCGCTGTACGCGATCCTCTCGCAGAAGCAGCGCGAGACCTACGAGGCGAACCTTGAGCTCGACGTCTCGCACGCAGTGCGGGGGCTCGCGCGGTTCCGCGTGAACCTCTACCAGCAGCGGGAGTCGATCGGCGCCGCCTTCCGTGTGATCCCCTACGAGATCAAGCCGCTGGAGGCGCTGGGCGTCCCTCCGGTCGTCGGCCAGTTCGCGTCCATGCCGCGCGGGCTCGTCCTCGTCACCGGGCCTACCGGCTCGGGCAAGTCGACGACCCTGGCCGCGATCATCGACCTCGCGAACCGCACGCGCGAGGACCACATCATGACGGTCGAGGACCCGATCGAGTTCCTCCACCGCCACAAGAAGTGCATCGTCAACCAGCGTGAGGTCGGGGCGGACACCCACTCCTTCGCCAACGCGCTCAAGCACGTGCTGCGCCAGGACCCTGACATCATCCTCGTCGGCGAGATGCGTGATCTCGAGACGATCTCGGTCGCTCTCACTGCGGCTGAGACCGGCCACCTCGTGTTCGCGACCCTGCACACTCAGGACGCCGCGCAGACCATCGACCGAGTCATCGACGTGTTCCCCGCGCACCAGCAGGAGCAGGTCCGCACACAGCTGGCCGGCGCCATCCAGGGCGTCGTGTGCCAGACGCTGTGCAAGCGGGCCGACGGTCCGGGGCGGGCGGTGGCGACCGAGGTGCTCATCGCCACGCCCGCGATCCGCAACCTCATCCGCGAGGGCAAGACGCACCAGATCTACTCGTCGATGCAGGCGGGTGCGCAGCAAGGCATGCACACCATGGACCAGCACCTTGCGGACCTCGTCAAGACGGGCCGGATCACGTACGAGGTCGGGCTCGAGAAGTGCCACCACATCGAGGACTTCAACCGGCTCACGGGACGTGACGGCGGCGGCTCCGCCGGCGCGAACCTCGCGAAGTCCGGCATGGGCGGCTCGTTCTACGCCGGAAGGATGCCGTGATGGCCTCGCAGACCAGGACCCGCACCTTCGAGTACGCCGTCCGCGACCGTTCCGGCAAGATCGTCAAGGGCCGGATCGAGGCGCCGAACCAGGGTGCCGTCGCGAACAAGCTCAAGACGCTGGGCCTGGCGCCAATGTCGATCAACGAGGTCGGGACGACGGGGCTCCAGAAGGAGATCTCGATCCCGGGCCTCAACGACAAGATCACGCTCAAGGACCTGGCGATCATGGCACGCCAGCTGGCGACCATGATCAACGCCGGCCTGTCGCTGCTACGGGCGCTGACGATCCTGGCCGAGCAGACCGAGAGCAAGCCGCTGGCCAAGCGGCTGGCGCAGGTGCGTGGCGACGTCGAGGTCGGTGTCGCGTTCTCGTCGGCCCTCACCAAGCACGCCGACGTGTTCCCGCCGCTCATGATCAACATGGTCAAGGCCGGCGAGGTCGGTGGATTCCTCGACCAGGTGCTCGTGTCGGTCGCCTCGAACTTCGAGGCCGAGGTCAAGCTCCGCGGCAAGGTGAAATCGGCGATGACCTACCCGGTCGTCGTCTTCGTCATCGCGATCCTCGCGGTGGTCGGCATGCTGCTGTTCATCGTGCCGGTGTTCGCCGGGATGTTCGCGAGCCTGGGCGGAGAGCTGCCGGTGCCGACGCAGATCCTCGTCAAGCTCTCGGAGATCCTCAAATGGACCGGCCTGCCGACGCTGGTCGCACTGGTGCTCTTCTCGCTGTGGTGGGGCAAGCACAAGAACGACAAGTCTGTTCGCGAGCTCGTCGACCCCTGGAAGCTCAAGGTCCCGGTGTTCGGGAAGCTGTTCCAGAAGATCGCCGTCAGCCGGTTCACGCGGAACTTCGGCACGATGATCCACGCGGGCGTCCCGATCCTGCAGGCCCTGGACATCGTGGGGGAGACGTCCGGGAACCTCGTCATCGAGAAGGCCACGCGCTCGGTGCAGGAGTCCGTGCGTGCCGGCCACTCGCTCACCGATCCGCTGTCCTCCCACTCGGTGTTCCCGCCGATGGTCGTGCAGATGATGGCCGTCGGTGAGGACACGGGTGCGCTCGACGACATGCTCGAGAAGATCGCCGAGTTCTACGACCAGGAGGTCGAGGCGACGACCGAGCAGCTCACGTCGCTCATCGAGCCGCTCATGATCGTCGTCCTCGGCACGATCATCGGCGGCATGATCATCGCTCTCTACATGCCGATCTTCTCGGTGTTCAACCTCATCAACTGAGCGAGCGCTCAGCCTCCTCGAGACGAAGGGCGCCGACATGCCTCCGCACCAGCACGGCGAACGTGGTTTCTCCCTGGTCGAGCTTCTCGTCGTCATCGTCGTCATCGGGCTGCTGGCGGCCATCGCGATCCCGTCGTACCTGTCCCAGCGCCACCGGGCGCTCGACGTGACGGTGCAGCACGACCTCCGTACCGCCGCGACCGCCATCGAGGCCGCGCGAACCGCGGAGGGGGAGCTGCCGTCGGCAGCGGACGACGTCCGAGCCGACGCGGCGCTGAGCACGGGCACGACCATCGACGTGGTCGTCGACGGCGAGGACTACTGCCTGGTGGGTGACCACTCGAGCGGACCGGGCCCGACGCACCCCTGGGTGTACGACACAGCGCGGGGCGGGCTGGTGACGGACGCCTCGGCGACGTGCGCGGGCACGGTCACGTTCGCCCTGCCCTGACCCGCTTCCGCCCGGTCCGATGCTCCGCTCGGGTGATCGTCGTCACGAACGCACCAGACGTGCTCAACCCAGGGCGGACGGCTGCCGAAGCAGGATTCGGCGGGCCGGTCGGCCCGGCATCCGACGCAGTTCTTCACATGGCACAGAAACGAGGACGGGCATGATCGCTCGCGTGCGCAAGTCCATCGACGAGAAGGACCAGGGCTTCACCCTGATCGAGCTCCTGGTCGTCATCATCATCATCGGGATCCTCTCGGCGATCGCCATCCCGGTGTTCCTCAACCAGCGCAAGAAGGCGGTCGACGCGTCGATCAAGTCCGACCTGCGCACGGTCGCGAACGAGTACGAGACGTACTACACGGACGCGCAGACCTACCTCGCGCCGACGGGCACCTCCGGGACGCTCACGCTCGGCACCAGCACCATCAAGCTGAGCGCCGGCAACGTGTTCAACCCTGTCTCGGCGAACGCCAACGCCTTCTGCATCCAGATCACCAACCCCGCCGGCACGAGCACGACCGGGTTCTACTACGACTCGGACGGCGGCGGCCTCCTGCCCGCCGGCACCACCTGCTCCTGAGTCCCCCGCCACGGCCCGACCGGTCCACCGGTCCGGCCGTGGCGCCGTG
>JAEXEM010000464.1 GCA_023401045.1 Actinomycetes bacterium | reverse complement strand
GCGTCGGGGTTCGTGCTCATGCGCCGGACGCGTGCCGCGACCGCGCTGGCTCCCGTGATGTGGTCGTTGACGTAGGTGCGCACGAGGGTGAGGTCGACGTGGCCGTCACCGTCGGCCGTGCCGTCGGGGCTCGTCGCGTCGGTGCTCATGGCGTCCTCCCGGGGGTGGCGGGCATCACGAGCCATCCTGGGCCGGGCAGGGCCCGGCCGCACCCGGGGTCAGAGGGCCTCGGCCGACGACGCCGGCGGCTCCCCGGCGTGCGCCGCCTCGGGGGCGACGAGGGGCGTGCTGCTCGAGGAGGACCTCGGCCGGTAGACGATCCGCGAGTGGAACGTGAACCGCACGACGAACGCGACGAGCAGCGTGATGGCCGTCGCGAGCACCGCGGCGAGATGCATCGTCTCGACGAGCAGCGCGACGACCGGCATCCGGACGACCGTCTCGACGTTGTTGAAGGTGAACGACTGCGCGAACCGCGCCCACACGCCCTTGCCCTCGTGCCGCAGGTCGCGGAAGACGAAGCGCTCCTGGAGCAGGAAGTTCCCGACGATCGTCACCTCGGCCGCGATGATCGCCGCGACGAGCCACTGCATGCCGAGCAGGGAGTTGAGCAGCCACACGATGGCGATGTTGGCGAGCGCGCCGACGCCGCCGATGATCGCGAACCGGGACATGCGGCCGAACCGCAGCCCCGCGAGCTGCCAGAGGAAGTGCAGGCCCTGCGCGAGGTTCGCCTTCGACTCCCCCGCGTACCGCTCGCCGAAGACGAACGGCACCTCGACGACCCGCATGGGGTGCCGGGCGAGGATCTCGAGGAGGATCTTGAACCCGCGCGGCCGCAGCGCCTCGGTGTCGACGGCGGCGCGCCGCACCGCGAAGAACCCCGTCATCGGGTCCGAGCAGTCGCGCAGCCGCACCGGGAACATCGCGCGCGTCACCGCCGTCGACGTCGACGACACGGCACGCCGCACCGCGCCCGAGAGCCCCGCGCTCGAGCCGTCACCGATGTAGCGGGACGCGACGACGACGTCGACGTCGGGCTCCAGGGCGCGGGCGACCATCGTCGGGATGAGCTCGGGCGGGTGCTGGAGGTCACCGTCCATGACGAGGACGAGCTCGGCGCGCGAGGCCCGGACGCCCTCGAGCACCGCACCTCCGAGGCCGCCGACCGGCCGGTCGCGGTGGATGACGCCGACGGGCAGCGGTGCCGTCGGGGCGACCGCGCGCACGACGTCCGCCGTGTCGTCCGTCGAGTCGTCGACGAAGAGGATCTCCGCGGCGAGGTCACGCGTGGCCGCAGCCACGCGGCGGACCAGCTCGGCGACGTTCGGGGCCTCGTTGAACGTGGGGACGACGACCGTCACGTCGAGCCGCTCGGGCACTGCCGTCATAGGAGCCTCGCTCTGGGTCGTCCGACTGCACCGCACCGTCACGGCGATGCTGCCACGCTAGCCGACCGGTGCGCACGGCCAAAGGGACGAGCCGTGCTAAACGGTTCATCCCACGAGGGGGCCGGCAGCCCGCCCCGCTGCCGGTGACAGCACCGCCGGGGCCTGCGACGATGGCGCGCGTGCAGCGTGAGACCACGGCCCACCTGGCGCTCGACGTCACCTCCCCCGCCCGCCTCGTCCTCGAGGTCGCCGTCTCCGGCGTCCACGCACCGGACGAGACGCTCACGGTGACCCTCGACGGCCGCCCGGTGGACGCCCGCGAGGTCGCCGACCCGCACGGCACCCGGCTGCACGTCCTCGACGTCGACCCCGGGCGTCTCGTCGTCGACTACCGGGCGACGGTCACCGGGCGCGCCGCGCCCATGGTCGGCCAGGACAGCGACGAGCTGCTCTACCTGCGCCCGAGCCGGTACTGCGAGTCCGACGTGCTCGCCCCCACCGCCCGCTCCGAGTTCGCCGGGCTGTCCGGAGTCGACCTGCTCGCGGCGGTGAGCTCGTGGGTCGGCACGCGCCTCGCGTACGTGCCCGGCTCGAGCGGGCCCACCGACGGTGCGGTGAGCACGCTGCTCGCCCGCCAGGGCGTGTGCCGCGACTACGCCCACCTCGTCGTCGCCCTGCTGCGCGGGCTCGACGTGCCGGCACGCCTCGCGGCGGTGTACGCACCCGGCCTCGACCCCATGGACTTCCACGCCGTCGCGGAGGCGTACGTCGACGGCACGTGGCGGGTCGTCGACGCCACGACGCTCGCACCACGCCAGACCCTCGTCCGGATCGCGACCGGGCGCGACGCCTCCGACACCGCGTTCCTCTCGGTGCACCGCGGGACCGCGACGCTCGCCGAGCTGCAGGTCGGGGCCGTCGTCGACGTGCTCCCGCGCGACGACGTGCGCGACCTCGTGTCGATCGGCTGACCTGCGCGGCGCCAGTGACCTGGGCCACATCCGCTCGGAGAGCCGACCCGGCGGCCCGCTGGCATGGTGTGCCCATGCAGATCTGGCCCGGACGCCCCTACCCCCTCGGCGCCACGTACGACGGCACCGGGACCAACTTCGCCCTCTACTCCGGCGTGGCCGAGCGCGTCGAGCTGTGCCTCGTCGACGACGACGGCACCGAGACCCGGATCGACCTGCCCGAGGTCGACGCGTTCGTCTGGCACGGCTACCTGCCGACGATCGCGCCGGGCCAGCGCTACGGCTACCGGGTCCACGGCCCGTACGACCCCGCCTCCGGTCACCGCTGCGACCCGTCGAAGCTCCTGCTCGACCCGTACGCGAAGGCGATCGACGGCCAGATCGACGGCGACCCGTCGCTGTACTCGTACACGTTCGGCGACGAGTCGCGGCGCAACGAGGAGGACTCCCTCGGGCACACGATGACGTCGGTCGTCGTCAACCCGTTCTTCGACTGGGGCCACGACCGCCCGCCGCAGCACGAGTACCACGAGTCGGTCGTCTACGAGGCGCACGTCAAGGGGCTGACGCAGCTGCACCCGGCGGTCCCCGAGGAGATGCGCGGCACGTACGCGGCGCTCGCGCACCCCGCCGTCGTCGAGCACCTGTCCTCGCTCGGCGTCACGGCGGTCGAGCTCATGCCGGTCCACCAGTTCGTCAACGACCCGGCGCTGCGCGACCGAGGCCTGAGCAACTACTGGGGCTACAACACCATCGGCTTCTTCGCCCCGCACAACGGCTACGCGTTCAACGCCGGGCGCGGGCAGCAGGTGCAGGAGTTCAAGTCGATGGTCAAGGCGCTGCACGACGCGAACATCGAGGTCATCCTCGACGTCGTCTACAACCACACCGCCGAGGGCAACCACCTCGGCCCGACGCTGAGCTTCCGCGGCATCGACAACGCCGAGTACTACCGGCTCGTCGACGACGACCCGTCGCACTACTTCGACACGACGGGCACGGGCAACTCGCTGCTCATGCGCTCGCCCACCGTGCTCCAGCTCATCATGGACTCGCTGCGGTACTGGGTGACGGAGATGCACGTCGACGGGTTCCGCTTCGACCTCGCCGCGACCCTCGCCCGGCAGTTCCACGAGGTCGACCGGCTCTCGGCGTTCTTCGACCTCGTCCACCAGGACCCGGTCGTCTCCCAGGTCAAGCTCATCGCCGAGCCGTGGGACCTCGGTGAGGGCGGCTACCAGGTCGGCGGCTTCCCGCCGTTGTGGACCGAGTGGAACGGCCGCTACCGCGACACGGTGCGCGACTTCTGGCGCGGTGAGCCGTCGACGCTCGGGGAGTTCGCCAGCCGGCTGTCGGGCTCCGCCGACCTCTACGAGAACACCGGGCGGCGGCCCATCGCGAGCATCAACTTCGTCACGGCCCACGACGGGTTCACGCTGCGCGACCTCGTCTCCTACAACGAGAAGCACAACGAGGCGAACGGCGAGGGCAACCGGGACGGCGAGAGCCACAACCGCTCGTGGAACTGCGGGGTGGAGGGCGGGACCGACGACCCCGGGGTGCTCGCGCTGCGTGCCCGTCAGCAGCGCAACTTCCTCGCCACGCTCATGCTGTCCCAGGGCGTGCCCATGATGTCGCACGGCGACGAGCTCGGCCGTACCCAGGGCGGCAACAACAACGGCTACTGCCAAGACAACGAGACCACGTGGGTCGACTGGGACCTCGACGAGGAGCAGAACGCCCTCCTGGAGTTCACGCGTCGGCTCGTCCACCTCCGCCGCGACCACGCCGTGTTCCGCAGGCGGCGGTTCTTCGCCGGGGCGCCGGAGCACGGCGGCCAGACGGACCTGCGGGACATCGCGTGGATGACCCCCACCGGCGGGCCGATGTCGGACGACGCGTGGAGCTCGGAGCACGCGTTCGCCGTCATGGTCTTCCTCAACGGCGACGCCATCACCGAGCCCGACAGCCGCGGTCAGGAGATCGTCGACGACTCCTTCCTCCTGCTGTTCAACAGCCACTGGGAGAAGCGTCAGTTCCAGCTCCCGGGCGCCGAGTACGGCGGGTCGTGGACGGTCGTGTTCGACACCGACGGGCAGATCCGTCCGGGCCGCACGGTGCGCTCGCGCGGGAGGATGACGGTGGCGCCGCGCTCGACGGTGCTCCTCACCCGGCCCCCGGAGCGTGAGCTGCCGTCCGCCTCCGGTACCGGTGCGGCGGCGACCGCGGCACGCGAGGCGCACCGGGCGACGTTCGGATGAGCGAGCCGGGGCAGGACCGCACCCCCGAGCGGCGGTCGGTGCGTGCGGGGCACCCCGTGCCGGTCTCGACGTACCGGCTCCAGCTCGGCGCCGACCTCACGTTCGACGACGTCCGCGAGCGCCTGCCCTACTACGTCGCGCTCGGGGTCACGCACCTCTACCTGTCGCCGGTGCTCGAGGCGGCACCGGGCTCGACGCACGGCTACGACGTCGTCGACCACGACCGCGTGTCCGACGTGCTCGGCGGCGAGGCCGGTCTGCGCCGGCTCGCGGACGCCGCGCACGCCGCCGGGCTCGGGCTCGTCCTCGACATCGTGCCGAACCACATGGCGGTACCGACGCCGGTGTGGCACAACCGCGCCCTGTGGTCGGTGCTGAGCGACGGCCCCGACTCGCCCTACGCGGCGTGGTTCGACGTCGACTGGTCCGCGGGCGAGGGGGCGCTGCTCATGCCCGTCCTCGGCGACCGCGTCGGTGCGGTGCTCGCCCGTGACGAGCTGCGGCTCGTCACCGAGGACGTGCCGGGCGACGGCGTGCGACCGGTCCTGCGGTACCACGACCACGTGTTCCCCGTCCGGGCGGGCACGGAGAGCCTGCCGCTCGCCGAGCTCGTCGAGCGGCAGCACTACCGGCTGGCGTACTGGCGCGTCGCCGACGAGCAGCTCAACTACCGGCGCTTCTTCGACGTCGGCACGCTCGTCGCGGTCCGCGTCGAGGACCCGGCGGTGTTCGACGCGACGCACGAGCTCGTGCTGCGGCTCGTGCGCGAGGGCGTCGTCGACGGGCTGCGCATCGACCACCCGGACGGCCTGGCGGACCCGGGCGGCTACCTCGAGCGGCTGCGCGACGCGACGGACGGCGCGTGGGTCGTCGTCGAGAAGATCCTCGCCGGGGACGAGGAGCTCCCCGAGGACTGGGCGACCGCCGGGAGCACCGGCTACGAGGCGCTGTGGCGCGTGCAGCAGACGTTCGTCGACCCGGGCGGCTCGGGCGTCCTGGGGTCGGTCATGCACCGGCTCACCGGGGACGGCTCGGACGCGTTCGAGGGCATCGTCGAGCAGGCCAAGCGGCAGGTCGTCGACGGGCCGCTGTACGCCGAGGTCCACCGGCTGACCAACCTCGCGGCCCAGATCTGCCACGAGGACCTGCGGCTGCGGGACCACACGTGGCGGGCGCTCGAGGAGTGCCTCGTCGAGCTGCTCGTCGCGTTCGACCGGTACCGGGCCTACGTCGTGCCGGGCGAGCCGGTCCCGGCCGCGTCGCCGGGCGTGCTCGCCGCCGCCGCCGGGCGCGCTCGCCGGCACCTCGACCCCGAGCGCGGGGAGACGATGGACGTGCTCGTCGACCTGCTGCTCGGCCGCGAGGCCGGCTCGGCGGGCCGAACCCGGGACCCTCGTCGCGACGAGCTCGTCGTGCGGTTCCAGCAGACGTGCGGTGCCGTCATGGCCAAGGGTGTGGAGGACACCGCCTTCTACCGCTGGACCCACCTCGTCGCGCTGTGCGAGGTCGGCGGCGAGCCCGCACGTTTCGCGATCACGCCGTCCGAGCTCGCGGCGTGGGCGTCGCGCACCCAGTCGCTCGCGCCGTACGGGATGACGACGCTGTCGACGCACGACACGAAGCGCGGCGAGGACACGCGCGCCCGCATCGGCGTGCTGTCCGAGCTGCCGCGGGAGTGGTCCGCGCTCGTCGACGGGCTGCGCCGTGCGTCGGCGCCGTACCGCGGCTCGCTGCTCGACGGCCGCGCCGAGTACCTGCTGTGGCAGACGCTCGTCGGCACGTGGTCCGACGACGGCCCGATCGCCGAGGACCGGCTGCTCGCGTACCTCACGAAGGCGGTGCGGGAGGCGAAGTCCCGCACCGCCTGGACGGCCCCCGACGAGGCGTACGAGGACGCGGTGCTCTCGACCGCACGTCGGGCGCTCACCGACCCCGCGGTGCTCGGGCTGCTCGCCGACTGGGAGCTGCGGACCCGGGAGGCGGTGCGGGCGGCGACGCTCGGCACCAAGCTCGTCCAGCTGACGCTGCCCGGCGTGGCGGACGTCTACCAGGGCACCGAGGTGCCCGCCCTCACGCTCGTCGACCCGGACAACCGCCGCCCGGTCGACGCGGCGGCCCTCGCGGCGCGGCTCGCACGGCTCGACGAGGGCGCCGGGCCGCGCAGCCTCGCCGACGAGAAGCTCCTCGTCACGTCGCGCGCGCTGCGGGTGCGACGGGACCACGCACCGGCGTTCGTCGGCCTCGGCGCGGGTTTCGTCCCGCTGCCGCACTCCTCGGGGCACAGC
>JAEXEM010000321.1 GCA_023401045.1 Actinomycetes bacterium | reverse complement strand
ACGCGCAGGTGCGTGGCACGTCGAGCCTCGCGCTCCTCTCGACCGCGCAGGACGTCCGCGAGCAGGTGGCGGCGCTCGTCCACGACGGGTTCGTCCGCGAGGTCGGCGCCGACCGGCTGCCGCAGCTCGTCCGGTACCTGCGCGCCGCCGGCCACCGGCTGACGAAGGCCGCCGACAACCCCACCCGGGACGCGGACCTCGCCTGGCAGGTGCACGACGTCGAGGAGCTCTACGTCGCCGCCCGCGAGCGCGCCGCCGCCGCGACGCCCGACCCCGCCCGGGACGCCGCCCTCGGCGACGTGCGCTGGCTGCTCGAGGAGCTGCGCGTCAGCCTCTTCGCGCAGCAGCTCGGCACCCCGGTGCCGGTGTCGCCGACGCGCATCCGCAAGGCGCTCTCCGCCCTGGGGTGAGCGGCCCGAGCCGGTGCGCCGGCACGATGGCAAACGTTTGACACGCCGTTCGCGTCCTCGTTAGCGTCCCTGTCACCCCCGCGGCGCGCCCGCGGACGCGACGAGGCGAGGGACGGCACTGCGGTGAAGATGGGCTTCCGCTGGTACGGCGAGGGCAACGACACGGTCACCCTCGACCACGTCCGCCAGGTCCCCGGCGTCGAGACGATCGTGTGGAGCCTGCACGACAAGCAGGCCGGCGAGGTCTGGGAGCAGGCGGAGATCGACGCCGAGGTCGCCCGCATCACGACCGTCCCGGCAGAGGCCGCCGCCCGCGGCGTCACCCGCACCTTCGACGCCGAGGTCGTCGAGTCGGTCAACGTCCACGAGTCGATCAAGCTCGGGCGCACCGTCCTCGGGATGAGCCGCGACGAGGCGATCGAGAACTACCGGACGACGATCGCCCGGCTCGGGCGCGCCGGCGTCAAGGTCGTCTGCTACAACTTCATGCCCGTCTTCGACTGGCTGCGGACCGACCTCTGGCACCCGCTCCCGGACGGCTCCACCGCGCTGTTCTTCGAGCGTGCCGTCGTCGACCGGATGTCCCCCGAGTCCCTCATCGCGCAGATGGAGGCCGGGGCGCACGGCCTCACGCTGCCGGGCTGGGAGCCCGAGCGGCTCGCCGGGTTCCGCGAGCTCGACGCCGCGTACGTCGGCGTCACGCACGACGACGTCTACGAGCACTACCGGTACTTCCTCGACGCCGTCATCCCGACGTGCGAGGAGTGGGACGTCCGCCTCGCGGTCCACCCCGACGACCCGCCGTTCGACGTCTTCGGCTGGCCGCGGGTCGTGTCGAGCAAGGCCGCGATCGAGCGCGTGCTCTCCCTGCACGACAGCCCGTACCACGGGCTCACGCTGTGCCTCGGCAGCTTCTCGGCCGACCCGGCGAACGACGCCGTCGACGCCGTGCGGACGTTCATCGACCGCATCCACTTCACGCACGTGCGGAACATCAAGCACCTCGGCGGCGGGGACTTCACCGAGGTCGCGCACCGCGCGTGCGAGGGCGACGTCGACACCGTCGGCATCATGAAGGCGTACGCCGAAGCCGGGTACACCGGGTACGTCCGCCCCGACCACGGCCGCCACCTGTGGGACGAGAACACGACGAACCGGCCCCGCCCGGGCTACGGGCTCTACGACCGCGCGCTCGGCGTGCAGTACCTCCTCGGGGTCTGGGACGCCTACCGCTACGGGGTGTCGGAGCCGCGCGGCACACTCGGGGCGTGAACCAGCCGAGCACCACCCCGCTGCCGCTCGTCGCCGGGCGCTGCTTCGGCGACGGCGACCCGCTCTACGCCGCGTACCACGACGACGAGTGGGCGGTGCCCGTGCACGACGAGCACGCACTGTTCGAGCGCATCGCCCTCGAGGCGTTCCAGTCCGGGCTCGCGTGGATCACCATCCTGCGCAAGCGCCCCGCGTTCCGGCAGGCGTTCGCCGACTTCGACCCGGGGGTCGTCGCCCGCTTCGACGACGGGGACGTCGCACGCCTCCTCGGCGACGCCGGCATCGTCCGCAACCGCGCGAAGATCGAGGCGACCGTCGCCAACGCCCGCGCGCTGCTGACCCTGCACGCCGCGGGCCGCACGCTCGACGAGGTCCTGTGGTCGCACGCCCCGGCGCACCACGAGCGGCCGCGGACGGGCACCGACGTCCCGGCGACGACCCCGGAGTCGGTCGCCCTCGCGCGCGAGCTGCGAGGGCTCGGGTTCCGCTTCGTCGGCCCGACGACGGCGTACGCGTCGATGCAGGCGGGCGGCGTCGTCGACGACCACCTCGCCGGCTGCCCCGTCGTCCGGGCGGAGAGCGGCACTACTCCCACGGGGTGACATCCCGGGCACGCACTCGGCACCGGGCCGGTCAGTCGTTAGTGTCCCCGCATGGCGCAGCTCCAGGACGGCTCGAGCGACGACGCGCGGCGCGCGGCGCACGCCGCCTGGCTGAGCGTCGACGACGCCGACCCCGGCGTCCTCGAGGCCGTCCAGGACGGTCTGCTCGCGGTCCCGGTGGCCGGGCCGACGGGCACGTGGGCGGGACTGCCGCACCAGCGCACGTCCCGCGAGCGCACGACCTCACTCCACCGCCGGCGCTGACCCGGCGAGCCCTGCGACGACCCGCAGCGCTGTCGGCCCGCAGCCGTCGCGCGGCCCTCCCGGGCACACCCTGACGCCGGCGGGACCCGGCTGCCGGGCCGCCCTGGTCGCAGCGTCGCGCCGTCGCCGCAGGTGAGAGCACCGCGCCTGCCGACCGGACCGTCACGTCTCACCCATCGATCCCCATTGTCCGGCATGCGGGCATCGGTCTACCATCGACGACGACCATCCAGAGCGGCCGAGAGACCTGGCTCGACGACGCCGCAGCAACCCCCCTCCACGCGAGGGTGTGGGTGCTTCCGCCAGGAACGATGGAGTGACGATGAGCGTGCGCGCTTGTTCCACCGACCCTGCGTGCGGGCTGCGGCCCCGGGCGGCCACCGCCCGCACGGAGCGATGAGCCTCGTGGCCGAGGTCGAGACCACGCCCGGCGTCGGCCGTGCCGCCCGGCGGCGCGCCGAGCAGGCGGGGGCCCTCGACCGGCCGACGATCTCGTTCGAGCTCTACCCGCCGCGGGACCCCGACGTCGCGCCCCGGCTGTGGCGCACCGTGCACGAGATCGCGACGGTCGAGCCCGACTTCGTCTCGGTCACCTACGGCGCGTCGGGGAAGACCCGGCAGACGACCCGCGCGCTCGTGCGCCGGCTGCTGCGCGAGACGTCGCTCGACCCCATCGCGCACCTCACGTGCGTCGGCACCTCCCGCGAGGAGGTGACGACGATCGTCGAGGAGTTCCTCGACGAGGGCGTGCGCTCGTTCCTCGCGCTGCGCGGCGACCCGCCCGCCGACGAGCCGGAGTGGCGCCCGCACCCCGAGGGCGTGCGCACCGCGGCCGAGCTCGTCGAGCTGCTGCGGGAGATCGAGGCCCGCCGGTGCGGTCGCAGCGCCGCCCAGGCCGTGCGGGCCCG
>JAEXEM010000202.1 GCA_023401045.1 Actinomycetes bacterium | reverse complement strand
ACCGGGTGGCGACCACCGGAGGTCTTGCCCTCACCACCACCGTGCGGGTGGTCGATCGGGTTCATGGCGACACCGCGGACGGTCGGGCGCTTGCCCTTCCAGCGCATGCGGCCGGCCTTGCCCCAGTTGATGTTCGACTGCTCGGCGTTGCCCACCTCGCCGACCGTCGCGCGGCAGCGCAGGTCGACGTTGCGGATCTCGCCGGACGGCATGCGCAGCTGCGCGTACGGGCCGTCCTTGGCGACGAGCTGCACGGACGCACCGGCCGAGCGGGCGATCTTCGCGCCGCCACCGGGCTTGAGCTCGATGGCGTGGATGACCGTACCGGTCGGGATGTTGCGCAGCGGCAGGTTGTTGCCGGGCTTGATGTCGGCCCCGGCGCCCGCCTCGAGCACGTCACCCTGCTGCACCTTGTTCGGCGCGAGGATGTAGCGCTTCTCGCCGTCGGCGTAGTGCAGCAGCGCGATGCGGGCGGTGCGGTTGGGGTCGTACTCGATGTGAGCGACCTTGGCCGGCACGCCGTCCTTGTCGTGACGACGGAAGTCGATGACGCGGTACGCACGCTTGTGACCGCCACCCTGGTGGCGGGTCGTCACGCGACCGGTGGAGTTGCGGCCACCCGTCTTGTGCAGCGGGCGGACCAGCGACTTCTCCGGCGTCGAGCGCGTGATCTCCACGAAGTCGGCGACGCTGGCGCCGCGGCGCCCCGGCGTCGTCGGCTTGTACTTACGGATTCCCATGGGAGTTCGTCCTCTTCGCTCTCGGTCAGCCGACCGGTCCGCCGAAGATGTCGATCGAGCCCTCGCGGAGGGTGACGATCGCACGCTTCGTGTTCTTGCGGCGGCCGATGCCGAAGCGGGTCCGGCGGGCCTTGCCCTGACGGTTCGCGGTGTTGACCGAGTCGACCTTGACGCCGAAGACCTGCTCGACGGCGACCTTGATCTCGGTCTTGTTGGCCCGCGGGTCGACGAGGAAGGTGTACTTGCCCTCGTCGAGCAGGCCGTAGCTCTTCTCCGAGACGACCGGCGCGATCAGGATGTCGCGCGGGTCCTTACCGACGGCGGTCACTTCGTCTCCTCCTGAGCGGCCTCGGACTCGGTCGCCACGGCCTTGGCACCCTTGACGGGGCCGGCGAGGAACGCGTCGAGCGCGCCCTGCGTGAAGACCACGTCGTCCGAGATGAGGACGTCGTAGGTGTTGAGCTGGTCGGCGACGAGCAGGTGGACCCGCTCGACGTTGCGCAGCGACTTCCAGGTGATCTCGTCCTGGCGCTCGACGACGACGAGCACGTTCTTGCGCCCGGAGAGGTTGTCGAGCACCGCGAGGGCGGCCTTGGTCGACGGGACCTCGCCCGGGGCGAAGCCCGTGACGACGTGGACGCGGCCGGCACGCGCACGGTCCGAGAGAGCACCGCGGAGCGCCGCGGCCTTCATCTTCTTCGGGGTCCGCTGCGAGTAGTCGCGAGGCGTCGGGCCGTGGACGGTGCCACCGCCGGCGAACTGCGGCGCACGGGTCGAGCCCTGACGGGCGCGGCCGGTGCCCTTCTGCTTGTACGGCTTCTTGCCACCACCGCGGACCTCGCCGCGGGTCTTGGTGTCGTGGGTGCCCTGACGCGCGGCGGCGAGCTGGGCGACGACGACCTGGTGGATCAGCGGGACGTTCGTCTGCACGTCGAAGACGTCACCGGGCAGGTCGGCCGTGCCGGCCTTCTTCCCCTTGGCGTCGAGGACGTCGACGGTGAGCGTGTCGCTCATGGAGGTCACGCACCCTTCACAGCGGAACGCACGAGGACGACGCCGCCCTTGGGCCCGGGAACGGCGCCCTTGACGAGCAGCAGACCCTTCTCGGCGTCGACCGCGTGCACGGTCAGGTTCTGGGTGGTCTGACGGGCGACGCCCATCCGACCGGCCATCCGCAGGCCCTTGAAGACGCGCGACGGGGTCGAGGCCCCACCGATCGAGCCGGGCTTGCGGTGGTTGCGGTGCGCACCGTGGGAGGCGCCGACGCCGGCGAAGCCGTGACGCTTCATGACACCGGCGGTGCCCTTGCCCTTGGTGGTGCCGACGACGTCCACCGTCTGGCCGGCCTCGAAGGCCGCCGCGGTGATCTCCTGGCCGAGCGTGTACTCGGAGGCGTCGGTGGTGCGGATCTCGGTCACGTGCCGACGAGGGGTGACCCCCGCCTTCTCGAAGTGACCCTTGAGCGGCTTGGTGACCTTGCGCGGGTCGATCTGGCCGTAGGCCAGCTGGACCGCGACGTAGCCGTCGCTCTCAGCGGAGCGGACCTGCGTCACGACGTTCGTGCCCACGGCGACGACGGTGACCGGCACGAGGCGCCCGGCCTCGTCCCACACCTGGGTCATGCCGAGCTTCGTGCCGAGCAGCGCCGTGACGGGGCGCGCGTTCTGCTGGGTAGCCATGAAAGATCAGTCCCTTCCCAGCGATCAGAGCTTGATCTCGATGTTCACGTCCGCGGGCAGGTCGAGACGCATGAGCGAGTCGACGGCCTTCGGCGTGGGGTCGATGATGTCGATGAGCCGCTTGTGCGTGCGCATCTCGAAGTGCTCGCGGCTGTCCTTGTACTTGTGGGGCGACCGGATGACGCAGAAGACGTTCTTCTCCGTCGGCAGCGGCACCGGACCCACGACCGACGCACCAGCGCGAGTCACCGTGTCGACGATCTTGCGCGCCGAGCTGTCGATGACCTCGTGGTCGTAGGACTTGAGCCGGATGCGGATCTTCTGTCCCGCCATGGCGTCGTCTACTTCTCTCTCTAGAAAACCGGTCTCGTCCGACCCCCGCACTCGGGCGTGTCGCTCTCGGCGACGCGCCTCCGCGCTTGCGTACCGTTCCCGGGACGGGGGCCGTGGTTGTCGTCGGACGCCCCCCACCGGGTCTCCCCCGAGGTCTGGACGTCCGCCACGTCTGGTCGCCCGGCCGACGGGCGCGCACGACGGCGCACCCCAGCGGGCAACCCGGATAGTCTGCCAGACGATCGCCCGGAAGGCCAAACCTGCCGGTGAGGCGGGTGCGGCCGGCGGCCCGAGCGGCGCGTGACCTGGCATGACACCTGGCACGACGCAGGGCCCGGGAGCCGAGGCTCCCGGGCCCTGCGTCCAGCGATCAGCCCCGAGGGGCGGTGATCACTTGATGATCTTCGTGACCCGGCCCGAGCCGACGGTGCGGCCACCCTCGCGGATGGCGAAGCCGAGGCCCTCCTCCATGGCGATGGGCTGGATGAGGTTCACGTGGATCTCGGTGTTGTCACCGGGCATCACCATCTCGGTGCCCTCGGGCAGCGTGATGACGCCGGTGACGTCCGTCGTGCGGAAGTAGAACTGCGGACGGTAGTTCGAGTAGAACGGGTTGTGACGCCCGCCCTCGTCCTTGGCCAGGATGTAGACCTGGCCCTCGAACTCCGTGTGCGGCGTGATCGAGCCGGGCTTGACGACGACCTGGCCGCGCTCGACCTCCTCGCGCTTCGTGCCGCGCAGGAGCAGACCGACGTTCTCGCCGGCCTCGGCGTAGTCGAGGAGCTTGCGGAACATCTCGACACCGGTGACGGTGGTCTTGATCGCCTTCTCCTTGATGCCGACGATCTCCACCTCCTCGTTCACCTTGAGCTGACCGCGCTCGACACGGCCGGTGACGACCGTGCCACGACCGGTGATGGTGAAGACGTCCTCGATCGGCATGAGGAACGGCTTGTCGATGTCGCGCACCGGGTCCGGCACGTTCTCGTCGACGGCGTCGAGGAGGTCCTCGACCGACTTCACCCAGGTCGGGTCGCCCTCGAGCGCCTTGAGGCCCGAGACGCGCACGACCGGCGCGTTGTCGCCGTCGAAGCCCTGCGACGAGAGGAGCTCACGGACCTCCATCTCGACGAGCTCGAGGATCTCCTCGTCGTCGACCATGTCGGACTTGTTGAGCGCCACGAGCAGGTAGGGCACGCCGACCTGACGGGCGAGCAGGACGTGCTCACGCGTCTGGGCCATCGGGCCGTCGGTGGCGGCGACCACGAGGATGGCGCCGTCCATCTGCGCCGCACCCGTGATCATGTTCTTGATGTAGTCGGCGTGACCGGGCGCGTCGACGTGCGCGTAGTGACGCTTCTCGGTCTGGTACTCGACGTGCGCGATGTTGATCGTGATACCGCGCTGCTTCTCCTCCGGCGCCTTGTCGATCTCGTCGAACGGCGTGAAGGGGTTGAGCTCCGGGTACTTGTCGTGCAGCACCTTCGAGATCGCGGCGGTCAGCGTCGTCTTGCCGTGGTCGACGTGACCGATGGTCCCGATGTTGACGTGCGGCTTCGTCCGCTCGAACTTCGCCTTGCCCACTGGGTGTCCTCCTCAGGACTTGGTAGAGATTGCCCGACGGCAGCCACCAGACGGTACCTGCTCGACGTGCGGTCCTACGGGTCGGATGTGTAGCTGGAACTGCAGGGTTCGACCTGTGGGACTACTCGCCCCGGGTCTTCTTGATGATCTCTTCGGCAACGTTCCGAGGAACCTCGGCGTAGCTGTCGAACTGCATCGAGTACACGGCGCGGCCCTGGGTCTTCGACCGCAGGTCCCCGACGTAACCGAACATCTCCGAGAGCGGCACCTGGGCGCGGATGACCTTCACGCCCGTCGCGTCCTCCATGGACTGGATCATGCCGCGACGCGAGTTGATGTCGCCGATGACGTCGCCCATGTAGTCCTCGGGCGTACGCACCTCGACGGCCATGATCGGCTCGAGGAGGGCCGGGTCCGCCTTGCGCACCGCCTCCTTGAGGATCATCGAGCCGGCGATCTTGAACGCCATCTCCGAGGAGTCGACGTCGTGCGCCGCACCGTCGAGCAGGATCGCCTTGACGCCCACGAGCGGGTAGCCCGCGAGGACGCCGAGCTGCATCGCGCTCTGGATACCGGCGTCGACCGACGGGATGTACTCCCGCGGGATGCGACCACCGGTGACCTTGTTCTCGAACTCGTAGAGCTCGCCCTCGGCGGGGTCCAGCGGCTCGAAGGTCATCTGGACCTTCGCGTACTGGCCCGAGCCACCCGTCTGCTTCTTGTGCGTGTAGTCGATCTTCTCGACCGCACGGCGGATGGTCTCGCGGTAGGCGACCTGCGGCTTGCCGACGTTCGCCTCGACCTTGAACTCGCGACGCATGCGGTCGACGAGGATGTCGAGGTGGAGCTCGCCCATGCCGCCGATGACGGTCTGGCCGGTCTCCTCGTCGAGCTTGACGCGGAAGGTCGGGTCCTCCTCGGCGAGCTTCTGGATGGCCGTGGAGAGCTTCTCCTGGTCACCCTTGGTCTTCGGCTCGATGGCCACGTCGATGACGGGCTCCGGGAAGGTCATCGACTCGAGGATGACCGGCGCGGCCGGGTCGCACAGGGTGTCACCGGTGGTGACGTCCTTGAGACCGATGAACGCGTAGATGTGGCCGGCCTGGGCCTCGGGGACCGGGTTCTCCTTGTTGGAGTGCATCTGGAAGAGCTTCCCGATGCGCTCCTTCTTCCCCTTGGTCGAGTTGAGCACCTGGGCGCCCTGCTCGACCTTGCCCGAGTACACGCGGACGTAGGTGAGCTTGCCGAAGAACGGGTGCGCGGCGACCTTGAACGCGAGCGCCGCGAACGGCTCGGTCGCGTCCGGGTGACGCTCGACGACGACCTCGGCGTCCTTGACGTCGTGGCCGGCGACCGCCGGGACGTCGAGGGGCGTCGGGAGGTAGTCGACGACGGCGTCGAGCATGGGCTGGACGCCCTTGTTCTTGAACGCCGAGCCGCACAGGACCGGGTAGGCCTCGGAGGTGATCGTCAGCTGGCGGATGCCGGCCTTGATCTCCGCGACGGTGAGCTCCTCGCCGCCGAGGTACTTCTCGAGCAGCGCCTCGTCCGTCTCGGCGACGGCCTCGAGGAGCTCGGCCCGGTACTGCTCGGCCTTCTCCTGGAGGTCGGCCGGGATGTCCTCGACCTCGTACTTCTCACCGAGGGCGGTCTCGCCGCGCCACACGAGCGCACGCATCTCGACCAGGTCGACGACCCCGATGAAGTCGTTCTCCGAGCCGATCGGCAGCTGGATGACCAGCGGCTTGGCCTTGAGGCGCTCGACGATCGTGCGGACCGTGAAGTAGAAGTCCGCGCCGAGCTTGTCCATCTTGTTGACGAAGCAGATGCGCGGGACGTCGTACTTGTCGGCCTGGCGCCAGACGGTCTCCGACTGGGGCTCGACGCCCTCCTTGCCGTCGAACACGGCGACCGCGCCGTCGAGGACGCGCAGCGAGCGCTCGACCTCGACCGTGAAGTCGACGTGCCCGGGGGTGTCGATGATGTTGATCTGGTTGTTCTTCCAGTAGCAGGTCGTCGCGGCCGACGTGATGGTGATGCCGCGCTCCTGCTCCTGCTCCATCCAGTCCATCGTCGAGGCGCCGTCGTGCGTCTCACCGATCTTGTAGTTGACCCCCGTGTAGAACAGGATCCGCTCGGTGGTCGTCGTCTTGCCGGCATCGATGTGCGCCATGATGCCGATGTTGCGGACCTTCGTGAGGTCCGTCAGCACGTCCAGTGCCACAGGAATAGCCCCTTGTCGGTTGGCTCGGTCGGGCGCCGTGCGCGCCGCCGCAGGTGGCCCCGGTGGGGACCGCCCTGCGGCGGCGCCGCCGGCTCACCAGCGGTAGTGCGCGAAGGCCCGGTTGGACTCGGCCATCTTGTGCATGTCCTCACGGCGCTTGACCGCTGCACCCAGGCCGTTGGAGGCGTCGAGGATCTCGTTCATGAGGCGCTCGGTCATGGTCTTCTCGCGACGGGCGCGCGAGAAGTCCGTCAGCCAGCGCAGCGCGAGCGTGGTCGCACGCACCGGACGGACCTCGACCGGGACCTGGTAGGTCGCACCGCCGACGCGGCGGGACTTGACCTCGATGGCGGGACGCACGTTGTCCAGCGCGCGCTTGAGCACGACGACCGGGTCGGACTGCGTCTTCTCACGGACACCCTCGAGGGCGCCGTAGACGATGGCCTCGGCGACGGTCTTCTTGCCGTCGAGGAGGACCTTGTTGATGAGCTGCGTGACGACCGGCGAACCGTAGACCGGGTCGACGATGAGCGGCCGCTTCGGAGCGGGACCCTTGCGAGGCATGTGACTCAGCCCTTCTTCGCGCCGTAGCGGCTGCGTGCCTGCTTGCGGTTCTTGACACCCTGGGTGTCGAGCGCGCCGCGCACGATCTTGTAGCGGACACCCGGCAGGTCCTTCACACGACCGCCGCGGACGAGCACGATCGAGTGCTCCTGGAGGTTGTGGCCGACACCGGGGATGTACGCGGTGACCTCGATGCCCGACGAGAGGCGCACACGCGCGACCTTGCGGAGCGCGGAGTTCGGCTTCTTCGGGGTGGTCGTGTAGACGCGGGTGCACACACCGCGTCGCTGGGGGGAGCCCTTGAGGGCAGGCGTCTTCGACTTGTTCGTCTTCGCCTGCCGGCCCTTGCGGACCAGCTGCTGGATCGTAGGCACTACGTCTCCGTCTGTCGGTGTTCTCTGGTCTGACCGGCACCCGTCACCCAGGACGGCCGGCTCGGCCCGGATCGTCGCCCGTCGAGCGGCTACCCCGGAGGTCTTGCGTCCCGCTCCGACCCCCGCGCCCGGGCGTGTCGCCCCGTTCCTCCGCGCGGCACATCCCGTCGAGGGACCGTGACGACTGAGGTGGGACCACCACCCGGTGCGACTCGCACACCCCGTTCCCAGGGTGCTCGCGAGTGCACGCGCAAGGGCCCGACGGCGCGGGCACGGTGTCCTACGCTACCCGCCGCTGCTGGGTGCGTCAAAGGGCCAGGTGCGTGGCCGGTGGGGCGGCGCTGCACCGCCCTGCGGGCCGCCGGCACGCGTGGCGACGTCGTCAGTCGACCTCGACGACCCAGGCCTCGCCGGTCTCCTCCACGACGTCGTCGCCCTCGCCCTCGACCTGGAGGTCGACGAGCTCGAACGTGCGCCCCTTGACCTGCCCGCTCCTGCCGAGGGTGAGGTCGACCGCGTCGTCGAAGTCCTTGCCGTCGGACGCGATGAGCGAGACCGTCTCCTCGCCGAAGTTCGCGGCGGTGAGCGTCAGCCCGTCGTACTCGACCGGGTCCCCTGACGTCAGGTGGATCGCGTCCTCCGGGACGTCGGGCTCCTGCGCGCCGCACGCGGCGAGCACCGCGACCGCACCGACGACGAGAGCGGTCCGGACCGCTCGCCCTGCTCGTGCCACTGTCCGCTCCATCCGTCTCGACGCGCGCCGGTGCGCGGTGCACGCCCGCGCACCCCTCGGTCGATCGCAGATGCTAGCGGCTCGCGCGTCGGCGGGTGCCGCGGTCTCCCCCGCCCTGGTCGGCTCTCATCCGGCTCTCACCTGCCCGGGGACGCCCGAGGGGCCCGTCGGGCGAACCGACGGGCCCCTCGGGGGTCGTGCTGGGGAGGACGGACCTCAGCGGTAGTCGCCGAAGTCGATGTCCTCGAGCGGGATCGCCTCGCCGGTGCCCAGGCCGAGCGCCGGGAAGTCGATCTCGTCGTAGCCGAAGGCCGGGTACAGCTCGGCCTTCGCCTCCTCGGTCGCCTCCACCTCGATGTTCCGGTAGCGGGGCAGGCCCGTGCCGGCGGGGATGAGCTTTCCGAGGATGACGTTCTCCTTCAGGCCCAGCAGCGGGTCCGAACGGCTCGACATCGCGGCCTCGGTGAGCACCTTCGTCGTCTCCTGGAAGGACGCGGCCGACAGCCACGAGTCCGTCGCGAGGGACGCCTTGGTGATGCCCATGAGCTCGGGACGGCCGGACGCCGGCTGGCCACCCTCGGACACGGCCTTGCGGTTCGCGTCCTCGAAGCGCCCACGCTCGGAGAGCTCGCCCGGCAGCAGGCCGGTGTCACCCGAGTCGAGCACGGTCACGCGACGCAGCATCTGCCGCACGATGACCTCGATGTGCTTGTCGTGGATGTCCACACCCTGCGAGCGGTAGACCTCCTGGACCTCGTCCACGAGGTGCTTCTGCGTCGCACGCGGGCCGAGGATGCGCAGGACCTTCTTCGGGTCGACCGCACCCTGGACGAGCTGCGTGCCGACCGCCACGTGGTCGCCGTCCTGCACGAGCAGGCGCGAGCGCTTGGTGATCGGGTAGCGGATCTCCTCCGAGCCGTCGTCCGGGGTGAGGACGATGGCGCGCGAGCGGTCACCCTCCTCGATGGTCACCCGGCCCGAGAACTCCGCGATCGGCGCCTCACCCTTGGGGGTACGGGCCTCGAAGAGCTCCTGGACACGCGGCAGACCCTGCGTGATGTCGTCGGCCGAGGCCACACCACCGGTGTGGAAGGTCCGCATCGTCAGCTGCGTACCGGGCTCACCGATCGACTGGGCCGCGATGATGCCGACGGCCTCGCCGATGTCGACGAGCTTGCCGGTGGCCAGCGAACGGCCGTAGCACTTCGCGCAGGTGCCGACGCGCGACTCGCAGGTGAGGACGGAACGGATCTTCAGCTCCGTCACGCCCGCCTCGAGCAGACGGTCGAGCAGGACGTCGCCGACGTCGTCGCCGGCGCGGCCGACGACCTCGTCACCGACCGACACGTCGGTCGCGAGCGTCCGCGAGTACACGGACGTCTCGACCTTGTCGTGCCGGCGCAGCGTGCCGTCCGCACCCTCGACGCCGATCGGCATCGTCAGGCCGCGCTCGGTGCCGCAGTCCTCCTCGCGGACGATGACGTCCTGCGAGACGTCCACCAGACGACGCGTGAGGTACCCCGAGTCTGCGGTCCGCAGAGCGGTGTCCGCCAGACCCTTGCGGGCGCCGTGCGTCGCGATGAAGTACTCGAGGACGGACAGGCCCTCGCGGTAGTTCGCCTTGATCGGGCGCGGGATGATCTCGCCCTTCGGGTTGGCCACGAGGCCACGCATGCCCGCGATCTGGCGGACCTGCATCCAGTTGCCTCGCGCACCCGAGCCGACCATGCGGAAGACGGTGTTGCGGGCCGGGAAGTTGGCCTGCATCGCCTTCGCGACCTTGTCGGTGGCGTTCGTCCAGATCTCGATGAGCTCCTGACGACGCTCGTCGTCGGTGATGAGGCCCTTGTCGTACTGGCCCTGCACCTTCGCCGCGCGCGCCTCGTGCTCCTCGAGGATCTCCTGCTTGACCGCCGGGGTGGCGACGTCGGAGATCGCGATCGTCACGCCCGAGCGGGTGGCCCAGCGGAAGCCGGCCTCCTTGAGGGCGTCGAGCGAGGCCGCGACCTCGACCTTCGGGTACCGCTCGGCGAGGTCGTTGACGATCGCCGAGAGGCGCTTCTTGTCGACGACGCCGTTCTCGTACGGGTAGTCGACCGGCAGCAGCTCGTTGAAGAGCGCCCGCCCGAGCGTGGTCTCGAACAGCAGCGGCTGCCCGGGCTCCCAGCCCTCCGGCGCCGACTCCTCGTCGAGGACGAGGTCGTCGAAGCGGATCTTCACGACCGCGTTGAGGTCGAGCACACCGGCGTCGAACGCCATGATCGCCTCGGACACCGAGCTGAACGCCCGGCCGGCGCCCGCCGCGTCCTCCTTGTCGCTCGTCAGGTGGAACAGGCCGATGATCATGTCCTGCGAGGGCATGGTCACCGGACGACCGTCCGACGGCTTGAGGATGTTGTTGCTCGAGAGCATGAGGATGCGGGCCTCGGCCTGCGCCTCGGCGCTCAGGGGCAGGTGGACGGCCATCTGGTCACCGTCGAAGTCCGCGTTGAACGCGGCGC
>JAEXEM010000240.1 GCA_023401045.1 Actinomycetes bacterium | reverse complement strand
CGTACGCGTCGAGGGTCGTGAGCACGCCGTCGGTCTCGGGGAGCACCTGCTCGGTCTCACGCGCCACCGGCAGCGTCGCGTCGGGGTCCCCGCCCTGCGCGGCGATCATGCGTCGCCACACGTCCATCGCCCGGCCGTCGGCGAGCGCCGCGGCCGGGTCGGCGTCGGGGCGTCCGGCCGCGTCGAGCATCTCGCGCGCGAGCGCGACCGTGAGCTCGACGACGTCGGCGGGGCCACCGCCGGCGAGCACCTCGACGGACTCGCGGACCTCGAGCGCGTTGCCGGCGGTGAGACCCAGCGGGGTCGACATGTCGGTGAGCAGCGCGACCGTGCGGACGCCCGCGTCGGTGCCGAGCTCGACCATCGTCCGTGCGAGCTCGCCGGCGCGGTCGAGGTCCTTCATGAAGGCGCCGGACCCGACCTTGACGTCGAGCACGAGCGACCCCGTGCCCTCGGCGATCTTCTTGCTCATGATCGAGCTCGCGATGAGCGGGATCGCCTCGACCGTCCCGGTGACGTCGCGCAGCGCGTAGAGCTTGCGGTCCGCCGGCGCCAGGCCGGAGCCCGCGGCGCAGATGACGGCGCCGACGTCCTCGAGCTGGCGCATCATCTCGTCGTTGCTCAGCGCCGCGCGCCACCCGGGGATCGACTCGAGCTTGTCGAGCGTGCCGCCGGTGTGCCCGAGGCCCCGCCCCGACAGCTGCGGCACGGCGACCCCGAACACCGCGACGAGCGGGGCGAGGGGCAGCGTGATCTTGTCGCCCACGCCGCCGGTCGAGTGCTTGTCCGCGGTGGGGCGCGAGAGGCCCGAGAAGTCCATGCGCTCACCGCTGGCGATCATCGCCGCGGTCCACCGGGCGATCTCCGGGCGGTCCATCCCGTTGAGGAGGATGGCCATGGCGAGCGACGACATCTGCTCGTCCGCGACGACCCCGCGGGTGTACGCGTCGACGACCCAGTCGATCTGCGCGTCGCTCAGCCGGCGCCCGTCGCGCTTGGCGACGATGACGTCGACGGCGTCGAAGGCCTCGCTCACGGCTGCTCCTCCCCCACGGCGCGCTCGACGAGGTCGACCGGGCCGAACGCGTCGGGCAGCACCTCGCTCATCGGGCGGACCCCGCTGACGGTCTCGACGAGCAGGTCCGGACCGCCGTGCTCGAACAGCAGCTGGCGGCAGCGGCCGCACGGCATGAGGACGTCGCCGTGGCCGTCGACGCAGGTGAACGCGACGAGCCGGCCGCCGCCGGTGACGTGGAGCATCGAGACGAGGCTGCACTCGGCGCACAGCCCGACGCCGTACGACGCGTTCTCGACGTTGCAGCCGGCGACGACGCGACCGTCGTCGACGAGGGCCGCGGCGCCGACCGGGAAGCCCGAGTACGGCGCGTAGGCACGGGTCATGACGTCACGCGCCGCGGACCTCAGGGTCTCCCAGTCGACGGTGCGGGCGGACGCTTCGGGCACGGTGGTCACTCCTTGACGTACGGACGGCCGGAGGCCGCGGGGCCGCGCGAGCGCCCGACGAGCCCGGCCACGGCCAGGAGCGTCACGACGTACGGCAGCATGAGCATGAACTGGCTGGGGACGGGCGCGCCGACGATGCTGAGCGCGCCCTCGAGGTTCGAGGCGAACCCGAAGAGCAGCGCCGCGAGGGCGGCCTTGACGGGGTCCCACTTGCCGAAGATGACGGCGGCCAGCGCGATGAACCCGGCGCCCGCGGTCATCTCCTTGCCGAAGCTCGAGACCGACACGACGGTGTAGAACGCGCCGCCGACCCCGGCGATGGCACCGGCCGTGAGGACTGCGACGTACCGCGTGCGCTCGACCTTGACGCCGACGGTGTCGGCGGCCTTGGGGTGCTCGCCGACGGCCCGCAGGCGCAGGCCCCAGCGGGTGCGGTAGAGCGCGAACCACACGGCCGGCACCGCGAGGTACATGAGGTAGACGATGACCGACTGGCGGAACAGCGCCGGCCCGACCACGGGGATGTCCGAGAGCACCGGGATGGCGAAGGTCCCGAACCGGCTCGTCGAGTTGAGCTCGGGGTTGGGCACGAGCACCTGGGTGTAGAGGAAGCTCGTCACGCCGATGACGAGGACGTTGAGGACGACACCGACGATGACCTGGTCGACCTTGTACGTGATGGTGAAGACCCCGAGCACGGCGGCGACGAGCACACCCGCGACGACCGCCGCGAGCACGCCGGCCCACGGGCTGTCCGTCACCGACGCGGCGACCGCCGCGCAGAAGGCACCGGCGAGGAGCTGGCCCTCGATGGCGATGTTGACGACGCCGGCGCGCTCGCCGATGACGCCGCCGAGCGCCCCGAAGACGATCGGCACCGCGAGGAGGACGGCACCGCCGATGACGCGGATCGCAGGGATGTCGCTCGCGCTGCCGGCCGCGGCCCACGCGAGGAAGCCGACGAGGAAGACGGCCGCGAAGACCGCCGACGCCCACCCGCCGACCTTGCGCCGGCGTGCCACGGACAGCCAGGCGTACGCCGTGAGCAGCGCCATGACGGCGGTGCACACCCACCCGGTCGCGGTCCCGGGGACGACGACGTTCGGGATGGCGAAGAAGTCACCGGCACTCGCGAGCCGGAACGTCGCGTCGCCCTCGCGCGGCTGGACGAGCAGCAGCAGGGCGAACAGCGCGGTGACGACCGTCAGGACGACGGGCACCTTGCGGGAGACGACGGTCACCTGACGGTGCTCGACGACCTCCTCCGGCACCGGCGCGTGCTCGAGGGTCGCGCTCATCGCGCCACCTCCTCACGGCGCTCGGCGCCGGCCGTGCGGGCCGCACGCGTCGGGCGGCGTCGTCCCGGCTGCGGGAGCCGGAACACCGCCCGCACGAGCGGCGGCGCCGCGATGAACAGGACGATGAGGGACTGCACGACGAGGACGATCTCGATGGGGATGCCCTCGGAGGCCTGCATGACCGAGCCGCCGGCCTTGAAGGCGCCGAAGAGCAGGCCCGCGAACAGCACGCCGACCGGGCTCGAGGAGCCGAGCAGCGCGACGGTGATGGCGTCGAACCCGATCCCGGCGTCGATGTCGTAGCTGAACCCGGTGGTGATGAGGCCGAGCACCTGGGTGCTGCCGGCGAGACCGACGAGCGCACCGCTGACGAGCATCGCGAGCACGGTCGCCCGCGGCACGTGGATGCCGGCGACCCGCGCGGCGCGCGGGTTCTCGCCGACGGCCCGCAGCGAGAAGCCGAGGCGCGAGCGCTCGAGGATCCACCACACGACGACAACCGCGACGAGCGCGAGCAGGAAGCCGAGGTGGAGACGGAACTCCGGGCCGAGGACGCGGGGCAGCACGGCCGTCTCGGCCATGGGCGGCGTCTTGGGGTTGGCCGAGCCCGGCGCCTGCAGCAGCCCCGGCGTCGCGAGCAGGTAGCTGAGCAGGTAGAACGCGACGTAGTTGAGCATGATCGTCACGATGACCTCGTGGGCGCCCGTCGTGGCCTTGAGGAGACCGGCGATGCCGCCCCACAGCGAGCCGGCGAGGACACCGACGACGATCGCGACGACGAGGTGCAGCCCGGCGGGCAGGTCGAACGCGAAGCCGACCCAGCCCGCGCCCGCGGCCGCCATGAGCATCTGCCCCTGGCCACCGATGTTGAACAGGCCGGAGCGGAAGCCGATCGCGAGGCCGAGACCGGCCGCGATGAGCGGCGTCGCGTACGTGAGCGACTGCGTGAGCGGCCGGATGGCCTGCGTGAACGAGTCGGCGGTGTAGTTGTAGACGGCACCGCGGAAGAGCGCGGCGTACGCGCCGCCGACCGCCTGCCCGATGGCCGCGAAGGTGTCCGCGGGCCGGGCGAAGAAGTAGCTCGACGCCTCCTGGACGCCCTCGTCGGTGAAGGCGATCATCACCGAGCCGGCGAGCACCGCGAGGACGACCGCGCCGAGCGAGACCGCCCACCCGCCGGAGACGATGCGGATGAACGCCTCGCGCCAGCGGCTCTCCTGCTCCGGCCCGCCGTCGTCGCCGCCGACGTCCGTCCCCGCGACGTCCGGCGCGACGGCACCCGCCCCGTCGTCCGCCGTGGGCTGCCTGGTCTCGCTCACGCGACCTCTCCCTCGCTGGGTGCGACGCCGGCCATCATGAGGCCGAGCACGTCGCGGGGTGTGTCCGCCGGCACGACGCCGACGACGCGTCCGCGGTACATGACGAGGATCCGGTCACCGAGGGCGACCGCCTCGTCGAGCTCGGTCGCGACGACGACGACGGGCACCCCGGCGTCGCGCGTCTCGACGATCCGCTTGTGGATGAACTCGATCGACCCGACGTCGACGCCGCGGGTCGGCTGGGCGGCGACGAGCAGGCGCAGGTCGCGCGAGAGCTCGCGCGCCACGACGACCTTCTGCTGGTTGCCGCCGGAGAGCCGCCCGACCGGGGAGTCGATGCCCTGGGTCCGGATGTCGTACTCGGCGACCTTCTCCCGGGCGAACCGGTCGCGCTCGCGCAGCTGCAGCGCACCCGCGCGGACGAACGGCGGGCCGTCGGTGCGGTCGAGGACGAGGTTCTCGGCGACGGTGAACCCGCCGACGAGGCCGTCCTCGGTGCGGTCCTCGGGCACGTACCCGACGCCGGCGTCGAGCACCTGCCGCACGGAACGACCGACGAGCTCGGTGCCGCCGAGCCGGATGCTGCCGCTCACGTGCTCCTGCAACCCCGCCAGCGCCTCGGCGAGCTCGGTCTGCCCGTTGCCCTGGACGCCCGCGACGACGAGGATCTCGCCGCCGGGGACCTCGAAGGAGACGTCGTCGACGAGGACGGTGCCGCGCGCGTCGGTCACCTGGAGCCCCTCGACCGCCAGACCGTGGTCGGTCGGGCGCGGCGCCTCCTTGTGGACGACGAGCTCGACGGGGCGGCCGACCATGAGCGAGGCGAGCTCGGCGTCGGTCGCGCCCGGGTCGGCCTCGCCCACGACCTTGCCGTGCCGCACGACGGTGATCCGGTCGGCGACCTCGCGCACCTCGCGCAGCTTGTGGGTGATGAAGACGATGGCGGCGCCGCCGGCCTTGAGCTGGCGCATGATGCCCATGAGCTCGTCGGTCTCCTGCGGCGTGAGCACCGCGGTCGGCTCGTCGAAGACGAGGACGCGGGCGTCGCGGGAGAGCGCCTTGATGATCTCGACGCGCTGCTGGACGCCGACGGCGAGGTCCTCGACGACGGCGTCGGGGTCGACGTGGAAGCCGAAGCGGTCGGCGATCTCGCGCACCTGGCGACGGGCCGCGTCGAGGTCGAGCCGCCCGCCCGCACGGGTCTGCTCGTGGCCGAGCATGACGTTCTCGGCGACGGTGAAGACCGGGACGAGCATGAAGTGCTGGTGGACCATGCCGATGCCTGCCGCCATGGCGTCACCGGGTCCGGCGAAGTGCTGCTCCTCGCCGTCGAGGAGGATCTGCCCCTCGTCGGCCTGGTAGAGGCCGTAGAGGACGTTCATGAGCGTCGACTTGCCCGCGCCGTTCTCCCCCAGCAGGCAGTGGATCTCGCCCGGTTCCACGGTGAGGTCGATGTGGTCGTTGGCGACGAGCGCACCGAAGCGCTTCGTGATGCCGCGGAGCTCGAGCTTCATTGGCCAGTCCTCATGTCGACGGGGAGGGACGACGACGCTGCGATCGTCGCACGCCGACGCCCCGGACGGACCGCGCGGGGGCCGTCCGGGGCGTCGGGTGTCATGTCAGCGGTGCGCTGGGCGCATCACTTGGCGAGGTACGAGGTGACCGTGACGTCGCCGTCGATGATCTGCTGCTTGAGCTCCTCGACCTCGGCGACGAGCGCCGGGTCGACCTTCGACTCGAAGTTGTGCAGCGAGGCGAGACCGACGCCCTCGTTCTCGAGCGTGCCGACGTACGCCTCGGCGTCGAAGTCGTCGTTGCCGGAGGCGAGGACGGCCTCGTAGGCCGACAGCTTCATGTTCTTGAGGATCGAGGTGAGGACGAGGTCCTGCGTCGACGGGTCCGTGTCGTAGATGTCCGCGTCGACACCGACGAGCGCGACCTCACGGCCGGAGTCGGCGATGGCGTCCATGGCGGACTGGTAGATCGGGCCACCCACGGGGAGGATGACGTCGACGCCCTGGTCGATGATGCCCGCGGCGACCTGCTTGGCCGTGTCGTTGGCCTCGAAGCCACCGGTGAACGAGCCCTGGTCACCACCCTGGTAGCCGACGACCTGGACGTTCGCGCCCTTGACCTCGTTGTAGTGGTCCACGCCCTGCTTGAAGCCGTCCATGAAGATCGTCACGGTCGGGTAGGGCTGGCCGCCGAAGGTGCCGACCTTGTTGCCGCCGACGCTCGCCGAGTAGCCCGCCGACAGGTAGCCGGCGAGGAACGCCGCCTGGGCCGTGTCGTAGAGCAGCGGCTTGATGTTCTCGGCGTCCTTCGTGCCGTCGAAGTCGTTGTCCGCGGCGTCGTCGACGAGGATGAAGTCGATGTCCGGGTTCGCGGTGGCCGACTCGACCGTCGCGGCCGACAGCGCGAAGCCGACGGAGACGATGGCGTCGCAGTTCTCGGCGACGAGGCTCTCGAGGTTCGTCGCGAAGTCGGCCTCGGAGTCGGACTGGACCTCGGCGAAGGCGGCACCGAGCTCCTCGGTCGCCTCCTTCGCGCCCTCGTAGCTCAGCTGGTTGAAGCTCTTGTCGTCGAAGCCACCGGCGTCCGACACGATGCAGCCCTTGAAGTCGGAGGCCGCGCTGCCACCGCTCGCCGCGGGCTCGGATGCCTCGGGGGCGCTGCCACACGCCGTCAGGGCGAGCGCGACGGCGCCGCCCATCGCGGCCACTCGGATGATCTTCTTCACGACAGGTGTCTCCCGCTTCTCGTCAGCGCGCCGACAGGCGCCGGGGGACGCACGGCGCCGGGGGACGCCGCCGCCCCGGGACGCCGGGTCGGCAGATCAACCGTGACCTTAGGCACCCTGAGGTCACCCGGACGTTACCGCCTGGTATCCGCGCAGGTTCCGTGATGATTTCGCAACCTGACATCCGGGCGCTCCGGACACACCGTCCGCCCCTCGGGCGCGGCGTCCGACGGGCGGGCACCCGCCGCTCGCCTCAGGAGTGCGCCCGACGCCCCGCGAGCTGGGCCGCGCGCGCGAGCAGGAGGGCACCCGCCTCGACGGCGCGCTCGTCCACCCGCAGGTCACCCTGGTGGATGTCGTAGGTGTGGCCGCCCGGCGTCCGGGTGCCGAGCCTGGCCATCGCACCGGGCACCTTCGTGAGGTACCACGCGAAGTCCTCGCCGCCCAGCGACTGCTCCGTCAGGTGCACCGACTCCGGGCCGAGCACGTCCCGCGCCGCGGCTTCGAGCACGCCGGTGCTCTCCGGGCTGTTCTGCACCGGAGGCACGCCCCGCTGGTGCTTGACCTCGACCTCGACGCCGAGCGGTCGCACGATGTCGACGACCGCCTGCTCGAGGACCTCCGAGGCCAGCTCCCACGCCCGCACGTCGAGGCACCGCAGGGTGCCGATGACCGTGCCGGTCGCCGGGATGACGTTGTGGGCGTTGCCCGACCGCACGCCTCCCCACGTGAGGTTGACACCCCAGCGCGGGTCGAGCCGGCGCCCGAGGACCGCGGGCACCTGCGTGATGACCTGACCGAGCGCGAAGACGACGTCGCCGGTGAGGTGAGGCCGCGACGTGTGCCCGCCCGCACCGGTGACGACGACGGTCACCTCGTCGGAGGCGGACGTGATCGCGCCGATCCGGGTGCCGACGAGCCCCACGTCGAGCTTGGGGTCGCAGTGCACCGAGAAGATCTGACCGACGCCGTCGAGGCCACCGGCGTTGACCACGTCGATGGCGCCGCCGGGCTGCACCTCCTCGGCGGGCTGGAAGAGCAGCCGGACGCCGACGTCGAGCGCCCCGCTCGCCGCGACCCGCGCGAGCGCGAGCCCTGCGCCGAGGACCGCCGTCGTGTGCACGTCGTGCCCGCACGCGTGCGCGACGTTGCGCCCCTGCGCCTGCCACGGC
>JAEXEM010000225.1 GCA_023401045.1 Actinomycetes bacterium | reverse complement strand
GCCGTGCCCTCGTCGGTGCCGCGGCAGCAGGTGTGCTGCTGCTGTCGGGCTGCACCGACGGCGACGTCCAGCAGGCCGCGGACAACGTCTCGGAGGCCGCGCAGAGCGCCGCCGACGGCATCTCCTCGGCGGGCGACCGGCTGCAGCAGCTGCTCGCCGACGCGCAGACGCACGCGGACGAGGCGCGGGCCCGCGTCGACGAGGCGCAGGCCTCGTTGGCGGACCTCGACGCGCAGGCCCGCAGCACGGCCGACACCGCCGTGACGAACGCGCAGGGCGCCGTCGACGAGGCGCAGGCGGCGCTGGAGAAGGCCCGGGCGGACGGCGAGGAGGCCTCCCGCTCCGCGTTGCAGTCCGCGCAGGAGAAGGTCGCCGCGGCGCAGGCCGAGCTCGAGGCGGCACAGGCGGCCGCGGGCGACGAGGCCGGCGGGGCGCTGCGGAGCCTCGGCGAGTCGCTCGCGACGCTCGGCGACGACCTGCGGGCCGCGACGAGCTGACCCCGTGCAGCCGTACGGGGTGCACCCGGTGCGCCGACCGGGTGAAATCGGCCGTCCGGGCCGGGGAACGGTGTCCCGGGGTGCACGGCATGCCGATCTTCACGACATGGCGACGCGAGCCCCCGACCGGCCGGTGCGGCACCACCGCACCGAGTGGTGGGTCGTCGCCGCCTGGACGTCGATCCTCCTCCTCGTCGTCGGTGGCCTCCTGGCCGCCGGCGGCCTCGTCTGAGGTCTCGCCCGGCGCTCCCGCCCGCGGGACGACGCCCCGCGGGCGTCCGCCACGGCGCCTGCCTGCCGCGTCGGTGCCGGTCAGGCGGGACCGCGCCGCCGCAGCGCGACCAGCGCCGCCCCGGTGACGAGGAAGGCGGCCGCGAGGACGAGCCAGACGTCCGCCCGTGCACCGGTGTCGGCGAGGTGGGCACCCGCGGCACGCTCGACCGTGACGGTGACGGTCCGCGTGACCTCGGTGACACCGTCGGAGGCGGTGTAGGTGAAGGTCGTCGTCCCGGTCCAGCCCCGCGGCGGGGTGAAGGTGAACGAGCCGTCGGGCGCGACGACGACGCTGCCCTGCGCCGGCTGCGTGTGACGGACGACGGTGAGCGCGCCGTCGTCGTTGGCGAGCAGGCCGCGCTCGGCGGGGACGGTCGTGCCGCCGCCCGTCGGGGTGCGGTACTCGTCGTCGACGCCGACGGGGCTGACGGTCACGGTCGCCGTCCGGGTGACGGTGTGGCCGGCGCCGTCCCGGGCCGTGTAGGTGAAGGTCGTCCGGCCCGACCAGCCGTCCGGCGGGGTGTAGACGTAGCCGCCGGACGGGTCGACGACGACGGTGCCGCGGCCGGGCTGCGTGTACGACGTGACGGTGAGGTCGCCGGCGTCGTTGGCGAGCAGGCCCCGTGACGCGGGGACCGTCGTCGCGGCACCCGGCGGCGCCTGGACGGCGTCGTCGGCGGCCGTCGGGGTGACGGTGACGGTGACGGTACGCGTGAGGGTCGTCGTGCCGTCCGTGACGACGTAGGTGAACGTGTCGGTGCCCGACCACCCGGCGTCCGGCACGTACGTCCACGCACCGTCCGGCTGCACGGTGACCGTGCCGTGCCCGGGCGTCGAGGCCCCGGTGACCGTGAGCGACGTCCCGTGGTCGTTGGCGAGCAGCCCGGAGACCGCCGGCACGGTGAGGGTGCCGCCGACGGCGACGGCGCCGCTGTCGTCGTCCGCGGTCGGCGTGACCGTCACGGTGACCGTGCGGGTGAGCGTGGAGACCCGTCACCGGCGGTGTACGTGAACGTCGTGCGTCCCGACCAGCCGGCGGGCGGGCTGTAGAGCCACGCGCCGTCACCGCCGACGTCGACGGTCCCGTGGCCGGGCTGGGTGTGGGTCGTCACCTCGAGGTCGCCCACGTCGTTGGCGAGCACGCCGTCGGCGGCGGTCACGGTGAGGACGGTGTCGAGCGGCGTCGTCCCGGCGTCGTCCGCGCCGGTGGGCGTGACGAGCACCGACACCGTCCGCGTGAGGCTCGTCGTGCCGTCGGACACGGTGTACGTGAAGCTGTCGCGCCCGGACCAGCCCGCGGCCGGCGTGTACGTGTACGTCGTGCCGGACCAGGTGACCGACCCGTGCGAGGGCGCCGTCGACGCCGTGCGCGCGAGCGACCCGACGTCGTTGGCGAGCACGTCGCCCGAGACGGCGGTGCCGACCGGGGTCGTCGCCGTGTCGTCGGCGGCCGTCGGGACGACCGTCACCGTGACGGTCCGGGTGAGGTCCGTCGTGCCGTCGCTCACGTCGTAGGTGAACGTCGTGCGGCCCGACCAGTCCGTCGGCGGGGTGTAGCTGAAGACCGCACCCACCCAGGTGACCGAGCCGTGCGCGGGCTGGGTCGCGCCGGTGCGGGTGAGCGAGCCGACGTCGTTCGTGAGGACGTCCTCGGAGACCTCCGTGTTGACCGCGGTCGAGGCGCTGTCGTCCTCGGCCGTCGGGACGACGACGACCTCCACGGTCTGCGTGACCGTGGAGACGCCGTCCCCGGCGGTGTACGTGAACGTCGTCGTGCCCGACCAGCCGGTCGGCGGGGTGTAGACCCACGAGCCGTCGTCGTCGACGTCGACCGCGCCGCGGGCCGGCTGGGTGTGGCTCTCGACCTCGAGGTCGCCGACGTCGTTGGCGAGGACCCCGTCGGCCGCGGTCACGGTGAGCACCGTGTCGACCGGGGTGCTGCCCTCGTCGTCCGCACCCGTCGGCGTCACCGTGACCGTCACCGTGCGGGTGACGTCCGTCGTGCCGTCCGAGGCGGTGTAGGTGAAGCTGTCGCGCCCCGACCAGCCGGCGTCCGGGGTGTACGTGAACTCCGCACCGTCCCACTCCACCTCACCGTGCGACGGGTCCGTCGCGCCGGTGACCGTGAGCGACCCGACGTCGTTGGCGAGCACGTCGCCGGAGACCGCGACGCCGACCGGCGTCGTGGCGGAGTCGCCGGTCGCCGTCGGGGTGACGGTGACGGTGACCGTGCGGGTCACCGTGGAGACGCCGTCGCCGGCCGTGTAGGTGAACGTCGTCCGGCCCGACCACCCCTGCGGCGGGGTGTACTCCCACGACCCGTCGTCGTCGACCTCGACCGACCCCCGGGCGGGCTGCGTGTGGCTCGTGACCTCCAGGGCACCCGCGTCGTTGGCGAGCACGCCGTCCGCCGCGGCGACCGTGAGGACCGTGTCGACCGGGGTGCTGCCGCTGTCGTCCGCTCCCGTCGGCGTCACCGTCACGGTCACGGTGCGCGTGAGCGTCGTCGTGCCGTCCGAGGCGGTGTACGTGAAGCTGTCGCGCCCCGACCAGCCGGCCGCGGGCGTGTAGGTGAACTCCGCACCGTCCCACTCCACGGTGCCGTGCGACGGTCCGGTCGCGCCGGTGACCGTGAGCGAGCCGACGTCGTTGGCGAGGACGTCGCCCGTGACCGGCTCGTCCACCTCGGTCGTCGCCGTGTCGTCGAGCGCGGTCGGGACGACCGTCACCGTCACGGTCCGCGTGACCGTGGAGACGCCGTCACCGGCGGTGTACGTGAACGTCGTCCGGCCCGACCACCCCTCCGGCGGGGTGTACTCCCACGACCCGTCGTCCGCCACCTCGACCGACCCGCGGCCGGGCTGGGTGTGGCTCCGCACCTCGAGGGCGCCGACGTCGTTCGCGAGCACCCCGTCCGCCGCGGCCACCGTGAGGACCGTGTCGACCGCGGTGCTGCCGCTGTCGTCCGCACCCGTGGGGGTGACGAGGACCCTCACCGTGCGGGTGAGCGTCGTCGTGCCGTCGGACGCGGTGTAGGTGAAGCTGTCGCGCCCCGACCAGCCGGCGTCCGGGGTGTACGTGAACTCCGCCCCGTCCCAGTCCACCTCACCGTGCGACGGGTCGGTCGCGCCGGTGACCGTGAGCGACCCGGCGTCGTTGGCGAGGACGTCACCCGTGACCGCCTCGTCGGCCTCCGTCGTCGCCGCGTCGTCGAGCGCGGTCGGGACGACCGTCACCGTCACGGTCCGCGTGAGGCTCGTGACGCCGTCCCCCGCGGTGTACGTGAACGCGGTGCTCCCCGACCACCCCTCGGGCGGGGTGTACTCCCACGACCCGTCGTCCTCGACCTCGACCGACCCGCGGGCGGGCTGCGTGTGGCTCGTGACCTCCAGGGCACCCGCGTCGTTGGCGAGCACACCGTCCGCCGCGGCGACCGTGAGGACCGTGTCGACCGCGGTGCTGCCGCTGTCGTCCGCGGCCGTCGGCGTGACGAGGACCCTCACCGTCCGCGTGAGCGTCGTCGTGCCGTCGGAGACCGTGTAGGTGAAGGAGTCCCGGCCCGACCAGCCGGCGTCCGGGGTGTACGTGAACTCCGCACCGTCCCAGTCCACCTCACCGTGCGAGGCGTCGGTCGCGCCCGTGCGCGTGAGCGCCCCGGCGTCGTTCGTCAGCACGTCGCCCGAGACGGCGGTGCCGACGGTCGTCGTCGCGGTGTCGTCGGCGGCCGTCGGGGTCACCGTGACCGTCACGGTCCGGGTGACGGACGACGTGCCGTCGCCCGCGGTGTACGTGAACGTCGTCGTGCCCGACCACCCCTCCGGCGGGGTGTAGACCCAGGACCCGTCGTCCTCGACGTCGACCGACCCGTGCTCCGGCTGGGTGTGGCTCTCCACCTCGAGCGCGCCGACGTCGTTGGCGAGGACGCCTCCGGTCCGCGGGACCTCGAGGACGGTGTCGACCGCGGTGCTGCCGCTGTCGTCGGCCGCCGTCGGGGTGACGGTGATCGTCACGGTGCGCGTGTACGACTGGTTCGACGAGTCGCGCGCGGTGTAGGTGAACGAGTCGGTCCCCGAGAACCCGGCGGCCGGCGCGTACCGGTACGAGCCGTCGGCGGCGACGGGCGTCTGGAGCGTCCCGTGCGACGGCGAGGTCCGGGACACGACCGTCAGACCCGTGCCGACGTCGTTGCTCAGCACCCCGCTCGCCGCTTCGACCGTGAGCACACCGCCGGTCGCCACGGACGCGGTGTCGTCGGCACCAGCGGGGCGGACCGTGATGGTGACGGTCGCGGTCGCGTGCTGGCCGGCTGCGTCGACCGCCCTGTAGGTGAACGTCACCGTCCCCGACCAGCCGTCCTGCGGCACGTACGTGAGCCCGCCGTCGGAGCCGAGCGTGAGGGTGCCCCGTGCGGGGTCGGTCGCGACCTGCGCCGTCAACGAGGTCCCGGTGTCCCCGACGAGCACGCCCTGCGCGGCCGGGACGGTGAGCGTCGTGCCCGCGTCCGTCGTGTACGCCTCGTCGTCGGCGGTCGGTGCCGTCGGCAGCGGGAGGATGTCGAGCTCGGCGGTGACCGTCTGCGAGGGGAAGTACGTCCACAGGTCGAGGCCGCGCGCGTCACCGAGGGTGTTGGGGTTCCCGGCGGTGCCGTTGCAGGCGGCGTTGGCGTTGAGCGAGGCCGCGTCCGCCCCGAAGCCGCGCTGCGTGCTGCGGCTGTCGAACCCGGAGACCGGGTCGGCGAAGAGGATCGACGGGGAGCTGCCGCTGAAGCGCGGGTTGCCGGACGCGTCGGTGCACAGGGCCTTGTCGAGCGTGCCGACCGAGACGCCGTTGGTCACGTAGCCGCGGTCGTCGTAGAAGGCCTGCGAGCACGCCGTGGTCTGCGGGTCCGCACCCGTGAACGGGCAGCGCACCACCCCGCCGACGACGGGCGGGTTCTCGAGGACGATCGCCGGGCCGCCGTTGGTCGACGCCTCGACGTCGAGCATCGGCGCGTGGTACTCCCCGCCGCGCACCTGGACGCGGACGGGGTACTCGAGCTTGGCCGGCATGACGGCACCGGAGTTGTCGGCGCCGTCCCAGGCGAGGGAGATGGTGCTGCCGGGCTCGAAGCCGTCCGGGCTCACCGTCGTGCGCACGGTCGCGTTGCGCGCGAGGCCGGGGTCGAACGACGTGCCGTCGCGGGAGACGACGATCTCGACGGTCCCCGGTGCACCGAGCGCCACCTCGAACCGACCGCCGCGCGAGGTGTACGTCGTGCCGCCCGTGTGCCCGATGAACTCGACGCTCTCGACCGTCGGTGCCAGCGGCGCGTCGATCGCGAGGGCCTCGAGCGTCTCCGCACCCAGCCTGTCCCACGACAGCGGGTACTGCGGGGCGGCGAGCTGGGTGCCACCGACGGTCGTGGCGACGAGCTGCTGCGTGCTGCCGGTGCCGACGATGTTCTTGTTGAGCTGCTCCCCGGCGGCGTCGAGGAAGCCACGGCTGTTGCCGTAGAAGACGAACCCGTTGGGGTCGAAGCCGTTGGTCTCGACGCGGTAGCGGTACCCGTCGAGGGTCGTCAGCCACATCGTCGTGCTGACCGGGCGGTTGTTCCCGGCGGTGAAGCCTGCGAGGACGTAGGTGAAGACCCGGCCCGGGATCGGCGTCGTGCTCGCGGCGGGCACGACGCGCAGCTCCCACGCCTGCACGGACGACCAGAGCTTCTGGAAGTCGCCGGTCGGCTCGAGCACGGCGTCGGGCGAGGTGTACCCGCTGCCCGTGTCGCCCGACGCCCCGAGCCCGGCGGCGCCGGTGAACGCGACGGTGTGGATCCCGGTCGTCGCGGCCGTGAACACGCAGGGCGTCCACCCGCCGGCCCCGGGCCCCGCCTTCTCCTGCGCGCGGTTGGCGATGAGCCCGGTGCCGGGCTGGCTCGTCCTGCAGGACAGCGCCCTCGGCTTGCCCGGGACGTCGGCCGGGGGCGTCGTGTCGGTGACGACCCCGGGTGCCCACACGACGACGTCGGACTCGCCGGTGCCCACCTGCGAGGAGCCGAGCAGCAGGCGCTCGCCCGCCCGGACGAAGACGTGGAAGAGCGTGCGCCGGTAGACCTGCGAGGCGCCGGCGGCCCGTCCGGCCGCGTTGGGCACGGGCCCGTACGCCTCGGTCCGCCACTCGACGGCGGCGCGGTGCCCGGTGGCGTCCGCCGGGTACGCGTCGCGCGAGCCGACGCCCGCTGCGGGCGCGACGAGCGCGCCCAGCGCCACGAGGGCGACCGTCAGGACGACGGCGAGGGCGCGGCGCATGGGTCTCCTTGACGGCACACCCTGGACAGATGTCCAGAGCCTGCCGGAGCCTAGGGCCGACGTCCCGTCGCGGTCGCCCCTCGTGAGCGTGAACCTGCTGGTCAGCGGGACATTCGTCCGTATCCGCGTCGTGCGCCGGTGAGCCGTACGGGTGACATCGCCCCGCTCACCCGACCGACGTCACCCCAGGGAGTAGGCCCCGCCGCGCCGGAAGGCGGGCGTCGCCAGCGCGAGGACGGCGAGCCCGAGGAGCGCAGCCCCCGTCATGACCGCGGCCATGGCGACCGCACCCCCGCCGAGCACGCCCGAGAGGTTGGCGACGACGCCGCCCGTGCCCGCCTGGAGGAACCCGATGAAGGCGGCCGCGGTGCCGGCCATCGCGCCGTGCCGCCCGAGGGCCAGCGCGGAGGCGTTCGGCGGCGCGAGGTTGACCAGTGCGAGCACGAGCCACAGCACGACGAGCAGCGCGGGCAGCCCGCCGGCGCCGGTGAGCGCGAGCACGAGGAGGACGGCGGTGAGCACGAGGGTGACGACCATCGCGGCACGCAGGATGCGGATGGGGGCCACGCGCCGCACGAGCGCCGCGTTCACCTGGGCGCCGATGACGAGACCGACGCCGTTGACCGCGAAGAGCAGCGAGAACTCGTGCTCGCTGAGGCCGAAGCCCTCGCGCAGGACGAACGGCGACGCGACGACGTACGTCATGAGGACGGCCATCGCCAGGCCGGGCAGCAGCGCGAGCGCGACGAAGTGCCGGTCGCGCAGGAGGCTGCGGTAGCCCGCGAGCGCGGTCCGCACGCCACCGGTCCGGCGCATCTCCCGCGGGAGCGTCTCGGGCATCTTCACCGCGACGACGACCCACAGCCCGGCACCGAGCAGCGCGAGGACGACGAAGACCGCACGCCACCCCCACTGCCCGGCGATGAGCCCGCCGAGCGACGGCGCGAACAGCGGCGCCACACCGATGACGAGCATGAGCCGGGACATGAGGCGCGAGGCGTCCGCGCCGACGAACCGGTCGCGCAGCAGCGCCATCGCGCAGACCGTGGCGGACGCGTTGAAGAACCCCTGCGCGACGCGCAGCGCGACGAGCGGCACGATCGCGGGCGCGACGGCGCACAGCAGCGAGACGACGACGTGCAGCGCGACGCCGACGAGCACCGGCAGCCGGCGCCCGAACCGGTCGGACAGCGGGCCGATGACGAGCTGGCCGACGGCCCCGCCGACGAGCATCCCCGTCATCGTCAGCTGGACGGCGGCGGCGGACGTGCCGAGGTCGCGCGCGACGTCCGGCAGCGACGGCAGGTAGATGTCGGTGGAGATCGCCGGCAGCGCCGTCATGGCACCGAGCAGGAGGACGTGCCGCGCGTCCGGGCGGTAGCGCGGGGTCGACCCGTCGGCGGGCGCGCGGGACGTCCCGGCGCCGTGCGGCGGGACGGGACCGGGCTGCGGGAGGCCGGTGGCGGGTTCTGCGGCGGCGGACGCGGCTGCGGCGTCGTGCGGGAGAGGCTGCGGCATGGCCCTGCCATCGTCGCAGCCCGTCCCGAGGACTGTCGAATCGATTCGAGACATCTCGGGCGGTCGGGCGCGTGACGCGCACCGCAGCCGGCGTCCGGCCACGGGTCGGTGCACGTGTCGGTGGACGGTGCGAGGCTGGCCGTCATGTGCGGGAGGTACGCGTCGTTCCGGGAGGACCAGGCCCTCGCCGACGAGTTCGCCGTCGCGACGGTCGCCGACGACGTCCGGCTGCTGCCGCCGTCGTGGAACGTCGCACCGACCGACGGGGTCCGCATGGTCGTCGAGCGCGCCGACCGGGCGACCGGCGAGATCACGCGCCAGCTGCGGGTCGCGCGGTGGGGTCTCGTGCCGTCGTGGGCCAAGGACCCGTCGATCGGCAACCGCATGATCAACGCCCGCGTCGAGACGCTGGCGGACAAGCCGGCCTTCGCCCGCCCCTTCGCCGCCCGCCGCGCGCTGCTGCCCGCCGACGGGTACTACGAGTGGCAGGCCCGCCCCGAGGAGGCCGAGGGTCCGCGCCGGCGGCGCCCGAAGCAGCCGTTCTGGATCCACCCCGCCGACGGGGACGTCGCCGCGCTCGCCGGGCTCTACGAGTTCTGGCGCGACCCGTCGAAGCCCGACGACGACCCCGACCGCTGGCTCGTCTCCGTCACGGTCGTCACCCGTCCCGCGACCGAGGCGATGTCCGCCGTCCACGTCCGCCAGCCGCTCGTCCTGCCGCGCGACACGTGGGACGCCTGGCTCGACCCTGCCGTCGGCGCCGACGCCGCGCAGGGGCTGCTGCGCAGGGACCCACCGCACCTCGTCGCGACACCCGTCTCGACGCAGGTCAACGCCGTCGGGAACGACGGTCCCGCGCTGCTCGACCCGGTCGGCGAGGACCTCACGCTCTGACGCCGTGCCGGTGCGGTGTCGTGGAGGTGCGGTGCCGGTGCGGTGCCGGTGCGGTGTCGTCGTGCCGGTGCGGCGGGGCGCCGGGCCGACGGCGGGAACGTCCCGCGAGGTCGGTCAGCCCGCGGTCTCGAGCCGGTAGGGCGTCACCTCGCCGAAGCCGGGCAGGTCCCGGGCGGGCGTCTCGGTGAGCCGGAAGCGCGGGTCCCCCGCGAGCACCTGGGCGGTCGCCGGGTCGACGAGCACCGTGCTCGGCTCGGCGACGTCCGTGAGCCGCGCCGCGAGGTTGACCGTCGGGCCGAAGACGTCGCCGAACCTCGACAGCACCCGCCCCCACACCATGGAGACCCGGACCGGCGCGACACCTCGCGCCCCCTCCGCGAGGCCGCCCGCGCCGTGCGCCGCCTCGACGTCGAGCGACGTGCCGAAGGCGTCCGCCAGCCCGAGAGCGACGGCGGCACCGGTGCCCGGGTTGTCGGCGATGAAGAGCACCGCGTCCCCGATGGTCTTGACGACACGGCCACCGGCGCTCGTCACGACGTCCCGCGCCGCCGTCTCGAACCTCTGGACGAACAGCGAGAGGTCCGTCGACCCGAGGCCGGCGGTGCGGCGTGTGAACGACACCATGTCCGCGAAGCCCACCGCACGTGCGAGCGGCAGCCGCCCGGCGTCGCTGCCGACGTCGCGCGCGTGGCCGAACTCCGCGGCGTAGCGCGCCGCGACGGCCGCCAGCTGGCGGCGGTAGGAGTGGACGAGCTGACGCTCGAGGAGCGGGGCGAGGTCGCGCAGCCGGTCGAGGACGACGAGCCGGGCCGAGGTGTCGTCGAGGCCGTACCGCGTCGACATGTCCTCGACCAGCGCCTCGACCTGCCACAGCGCGAGCCGGTCCGACGTGTGCCCGAGCGCGCGGACGACCGTGACGACGGTGCGCATGGCGAGCCCGTGCTCGGTGACGAGCGACGCCGCCATGGCGAGCGCCTGCGCGTCGTGCTCGGTGAAGACGACCTCGTCGTCGTCGTGGCTCGGCAGCCCGAGCGTGCGCCAGAACGTGCGGACGTCCTCGAGGTCGAGCCCGGTGCGGCGGGCGAGGTCACGGGCGCTCAGCGTGCGCGGCCCGCCGAGCAGCATCGCGTCGAGCTCCTCGGGGGGCCGGCGCGCCGGGGAGGGCGACGGGTCGACGACGGGACCCCTCGCGGGGTCCGTCCCACCGACCTCCTGCTGCACGCGCCGAGACTAGTTCACCCGGCTGTGCGATCCGTCACCCGCACGTGCTCGACGTCACCCGCGTGGACGAGATGCACCGTGCCCGCGCCGTCGCTCACCTCGAGGGCGCCGTCGGGGGCGAGCGCACGCGCCGTGCCCGTCACCGTGCCACCGCCGGGCAGCTCGACCCGCACCTCCTGGCCCAGCGTCGTGCACACCGCCGCCACCTCGTCGGCGAGACCCGCGGCGACCGCGTCGCCGTCGGACGCCACCCAGCGGCGCGCCAGCTCGTCGAGGGCCGCGACGAGCGCGACGAGCACGGTCGAGCGGTCGACCACGCGCGAGCCCGCGAGCGCGAGCGACGTCGCCCACGGCACCGGTAGCGCGTCACGGTCCTGGTGGACGTTGACGCCGATCCCCACGGCGATGGCCGGCACCTCCGGCACCGCCTGCGCGAGCACCCCGGCCACCTTGCGCGCCGTGCCCCAGCCCGGCACCGGCTCCTCGCCGGTGTCGACGACGACGTCGTTGGGCCACTTGAGCGCCGCCGGGACCCCCGCGGTCGCCCGCAGCGCGCGGACCGTGCCCAGCCCGGCGAGCAGCGGGAGCCATCCGTACG
>JAEXEM010000210.1 GCA_023401045.1 Actinomycetes bacterium | reverse complement strand
GGGGGGGGGGCCCCCCCCGGGGGGGGGGGGGCCGCCCCTAGGTCGTGTCTGCAGGCTGCGACTCTGCGATCAGCCCTTGAGGACGCCCGGGTCGTCAGGGGCGAGGGCCCCGAGGATGCGGTTGAGGTCCTGCACGGAGGCGAACTCGACCGTCAGCTTGCCGCGGGTCTTGCCGAGGTCGACCTTCACGCGGGTCTCGAAGCGGTCCGAGAGGCGGGCGGCGAGGTCGTCGAGCGCCTCGTTGCGGATGCCTGCCCGGGTACGGGGGCGTCGCGTGGGGGCGGTCTCGTCGCCACCGAGGGCGACGATCTCCTCGACAGCCCGCACCGACAGGCCCTCGGCCACGATCCGCTGCGCGAGGCGCTCGATCGCGGCGCCGTCGCTCAGGCCGAGGAGCGCACGGGCGTGACCCGCCGACAGCACGCCCGCGGCGACCCGGCGCTGGACCAGCGGAGGTAGCCGCAGGAGCCGCAGCGTGTTGGAGATCTGCGGCCGTGAGCGGTGGATCCGGGTCGCGAGCTCCTCGTGCGTGCACCCGAAGTCGTCGAGGAGCTGCTGGTAGGCGGCCGCCTCCTCGAGCGGGTTGAGCTGCGAGCGGTGGAGGTTCTCCAGGAGCGCGTCACGCAGGAGATCGGAGTCCTCGGTCTCGCGGATGATCGCGGGGATCGTCGTGAGGCCGGCCTCCTGGGTGGCACGCCAGCGCCGCTCCCCCATGATGAGCTCGTAGCCGTCACCGACTGCGCGGACGACGACCGGCTGGAGGACCCCGATCTCCCGGATCGAGCCGACGAGCTCGGCGAGCGCGTCCTCGTCGAAGACCGTCCGTGGCTGGCGCGGGTTCGGCCGGATGGTCTCGACGGGCAGCTCGGCGAACCTCGCTCCCGGGACGGGGAGGAGTCCGTCGAGGTCGGCCGTCGCGTCCGCGAGGGGCGACTCCGCGGTCGTGCCGACCGTGGACGACGGGGACCCGGGTGCCGACGTGCCGTCAGCTGCGGTGCCGTCGGCTGCGCTGCCGTTCGCTGTGGACCCGTTCGTCGTCGCGCCGTTCGTACCCGCGGTGTCCGTCGCGGGGGCAGGCGGCGTCACCTCGGCGTCGGCAGCCGCTGCGCCTTGTGCGGCGGCTGCCTCCTCCTTGCGGGTGTCGGGGAAGAAGACGTCCACCGGACGGTCCCCCGTGCTGCGCGGCGCATCGAGCCCCGTGGGGATGAGCGCACCGAGTCCGCGGCCGAGGCCGCGTCGCTTCTCACTCACTGGTCCTCCTTGGCAGCGCCGACGGTCTCGCCGCTGGGGGTGTCGGTGCTGGTCAGAGCGCCTTCCGCGCGCTCGGCTAGCTCACGTGCCGCCTCGAGGTACGCGAGCGCACCCGACGAGCCGTTGTCGTACGTCATGACGGTCTGGCCGTAGCTCGGTGCCTCGGAGATACGGACGGAGCGCGGGACCGTGGTGCGCAGCGTGCGGTCCGGGAAGTGGGTGCGGACCTCCTCGGCGACCTGTTGCGCGAGGTTGGTCCGCGCGTCGTACATCGTCAGCAGGATGGTCGAGACGGAGAGCTGCGGGTTGAGGTGCGCCTGGATGAGGTCGATCGTCTTGAGGAGCTGCGAGAGCCCTTCGAGGGCGTAGTACTCGCACTGGATGGGGATGAGGACCTCGCGTGCCACGACGAACGCGTTGACGGTGAGCAGGCCGAGGCTCGGCGGGCAGTCGACGAACACGTAGTCGATGCGCTCGAGCCCGTTGTCGATCCGCCAGGTGAGGTAGTTGTCGAGCGCCGTGCGCAGCCGGGTCTCACGGGCGACCATCGAGACGAGCTCGATCTCGGCACCCGACAGGTCGATGGTGGCCGGCAGGCAGAACAGGCCGGGGACGTCCGGGCTCTCCTGGACCGCCTCGTGCATCGGCGCGCCGTCGACGAGGACCTCGTAGATGGACGGCGTCCCGGCGCGGTGGTCGATGCCGAGCGCGGTCGACGCGTTGCCCTGCGGGTCGTTGTCGAGCACGAGGACATGGAGCCCGGCCTGGGCGAGCGCCGCGGCGAGGTTGACGGTCGTCGTCGTCTTGCCGACGCCGCCCTTCTGGTTGGCGACGGTGATGACCCGGGTCTTCTCCGGCCGGGGGAACTTGCGCCCGCGCAGCTCGATGCGGCGACGGGCGTCGAGCTGCAGCTCAGCCATGAGCGGGGTGTCGTCCCCGGGGCGAGGCAGGCTCTCGACGAGCGCCGCACGTGCAGCTTCGTCCGGGTCGACGGCGACCCCGGTGCTCACGGGCCCGAGGGACGGGTCCGACAGGTCTTCCACGGTGCCTCTCTCGTCCTCCTCCGTCGCCGGTGCGACGGAGTCGGTGCTGGTCGAACGCATGTCATCGGATGAATCGAACCCGGGCAGGGGCGTGTGGTCCGGCAGGGCGCCGGTCGTCACGGCCGTCTCCGGGAGCGGCCCGTCCGAGACGTCGGACGTCCCACCTGAGGTCGGTTCCGGATCCTCGTCGCGGGCCGGCTGGGGCTCGGGGGACTTACCCTCGCCGGGCGTCGATTCCGGGTCAGTCTGCCACGTGTACACGGCGCCGACGTCGGCCACCGAGACCGGCTGCGGGCGGCTGCGCCGCGCCCGTCCCTCCCCCGCGCCTGCCGGGGGAACGAGGGTGGCAGGGTCGTCCATCGAGGGCGTGGTACTCGTTCCACGTGAAACCTCGCTGCCCGCCGTTCCACGTGAAACGGGATCGGACACCGACGAGCCCGCCCCGGCGGGTGACGTCCCGGTGGACGACCCCCAGGCTGACGAGCCGGGCTCGATCGGAGACGCGGCCTCGGGGAGCGGCATGACGTCGCGGGACGACGAGGTCGTCGACCCCCCGTCGGGGCGCGAGCCGTTCTCGGTGCGCCCCTCGAGTGGGGTGCCTCCACGGTGGAAGTCGGCGGCGGTCCACCGGGGCGGCGTGGGAGCGACGAAGGTCGCGTCGGCACCGGAGATCTGCGGTGCCGTCGCGGGTGTCGTGGCTGCGGCGGCGGGGGCGGTGTCGGTCTCCTCGTCCGTCGAGGAGTGGGGGTGTGCCGGACGGTCGTCGACAGTCTGGGGCCCGGGCTCCGCCGCGCTGGGCTCGAGACCGTTCGCGTGGTCGCCCTCGGCGTGACGAGGCGCGTCACTCCAGCCGGCGGACGTGCCCGCGTGTGTGCCGGCCTGGTGCCGCTCCGCTGCTGCGGGTTCGATCGGAGCGGCGGTCGTGGGAGCGTCGAGGACTGGCACGGCGGGTGCCGCGGCTGTGGCCTGGCTCCCGTGGGGACTGTCGGCCACACCGACGGTTGCCGGGACCTGCGCGACAGGTGCGGACTCGGGTCGGGCTGCGGCGGCTGCCGCCTCGGCAGCCGCGCGCTGCGCTGCTTCGCGCTCTTCCTTGCGCCGCTTCCTACCGAACACGTGGGCCCCTTCCTCGTATTGCGGTCACCACCCGGGTCGGTTCGATGCCATCGATCGTCGGAGCCTCGTGCACCGCTCCGTCCGTCAGGCCGACCTTCCTCATGACCTTGGCTGCGTCGGCCAGCTCGTCGGCGGCACGCGCTCCCTTGAGCGCGACGACCGAACCACCGTCGCGGACCAGCGGAGCGATCCATCGGAACAGCTTGTCCAGCGAGGCCACAGCGCGTGCCGTGACGGCATCGGCCTCGAGCGCACCCTCGAGCTCCTGGGCCCGGGCGCGCCTGACCTCGACGTTCGTCAGACCCGTGCGCCGGACGACGTCGTCGAGCCAGACGGTGCGCCGTTCCATGGGCTCCACGAGGACGACCTGCGCCTCCGGCCGCATCGCGGCAACGACGATGCCGGGAAGGCCCGCGCCGGACCCGACGTCGACGATGAGTCCACGCTCGGGAAGGAAGGGGACCACCGCTGCCGAGTTGACGATGTGCCGCTCCCAGAGCCGTGCGATCTCCCGTGGTCCGATGAGCCCCCGGAGCTCGCCTTCCTCCAGGAGGAAGTCGTGGAACGACTGGACGACCGGCCACGCGGGACCGAAGAACACCGGCAGACGGGCGTCACCCTCCCAAGGATCGACGAGGTCCTCCGCGGACCGCGCATCGGCGCCGGCTCCCTCGCCGTTGTGGTGCGCAGCACGCGGTTCGTCCGACACCGGCTGGCTCTCCTGTTCCACGTGAAACCGTCTGGCCCTCGACCTGCGGAAGAGCCCGCTCGTCGCGCGCTAACGCTACCCCGCGCTCCCCCGCCGACGGTGGTCCCACCCCGGTTCTGTGCACACCGACGCGACGTCCGCCTCGTCGTGACGCCTCGCGCCTCCAACGACGTCCGTCGGCATCTCGGCCCACCCCTGAGACCGCGGACGGTTCCCACCCGCACCCGCGGCACGCCGATCCCGGGCCGACGCCGACACGCTCGACCACGCACGCGTGACACGTCGACCCAACCCGACGCCGAGCGGTTGCTGTCCGACCGTCGGCACTCCGACCCCCGGCCGACACCGAGTGGCTCTCCCACGCACGCGTGACACGCCTCCCCACCCGACGCCGAGCGGTTACTGCGCCGGCCCCCGGCCGAGGCCGAGTGGCGCCCGTCCGACCATCGGCACGCCCGCCCCCCCGCCGACGCCGAGGGACCCGGTCCGCTCCGCTTCCCCTCGATCACCGCCCGACGCCGAGTGGCTTCCCTCGGCACCGTCGACATGCCGCACCCCGGCCTCCGCCCGGCGCGTCGCCCGCCCGCCGTCGGCACATCGCTCCACCGCACCGACTCGAGCCTCTCCGGAGCCCGTGCCGGCTTCGGCTACGTCGACTCGCCTCCCCCCTTGCCCGGCCCAGCGAACGCGTCCACCGCTCGACGCACGCGTACGGCCTCCACCTCACGTCCTGCCACGGAGGCGCGACCTCTCCCACCGCGCCGCCCGCCGCGGCCACGCACCTCGTGCTCCGGATTCCCCGCCCGCCTTACACAGCGGGGTCCGCGCGACGGCCGACCGCGCGCGATCGTGGACGAGGGCCGCGCAGTTCCGTTCGTGGCGCTCCGATCTGCACAGCTTCCACGCCGGGCGCTGGTTGCGACCCCGCGCCCCCGCGTCCACTCCGCCGCGCCGGACGCTGCCCGACGGGCCCCATGCCGACGGCCCAGCCGTGACCGGTCGCGTCCTCCGACAAGCGCGTACTCGCTCGGCGTGCCCAGAGCGCCGCGGCGTCGCCGTGCTCAGGACGCGGCCGGCATCCCGCTCGAGTACGACGCCGGGCATCAGGGGTCACGTCAGAGTGGGCCCTCCTCGACAGCGGGCCCTCCTCAACGAGACGGCCGTTCCCGGCGGATCGGCGCCTGAGGGCAGACTGCCGGCTGGTCGAGGCCCGGCAGTCCTCGTGAGCAAGGCCGCGACCGACCGCGCCGGGTGGGGTGACACAGCGCGCAACGGCGGCTCGTGACTCGCAAGTCCCGGCGGGCAACGCGTACGTGACCGGCGTACGTCGGCTCGTGGCCAGTGCTCACCCTCAGGCATCAGTTGGACCGCACGTCGCCCCACGAGCCCAACGGCCGGTGCTCGCCCCACATCCGTTGACAGGCGACACCGCTCTCACACACAGGAGTCGACTCTCACCACGCACGTGAGCCGTCTCACGTGGAAGTGCCGATCCCTGCATCGGTCCGGCGCTCCACTGGCTGGTCTCACGTCCGGGCCGCGCTGCACAGACTCCTCCCGACTACCCGCGAGTCCCGACTACCCGCGAGCACTTCTCATGGCACCCACTGGACGACCTCCTCCCCGGCCACACCCGACCCTCATGACATCGCGAGACGTCAGCGATCGCGGCCCTCGTCCATCGGCCGCATCACGCCGGTGCTCTCGCACCTCGGTCATGGGCTCAACTCGCTCCCGGCGCATCCGCAGTCGCGGGCCAGACATGGCGAGGTCACTCGCTGCCAGTTCCACGGGAGACAGTTCCGCGACGCACAGTCAGGCGCGAGCCCTGGCTCGCCGCATCTCGCTCTCCCGGCACAGCGGGGCGATCAGCGAGTCGCCCTGCGGGCGCGGGACCAGTTCCACGTGAAACCTCGCACCCCGCGGCCAGTTCCACGTGAAACCTCGCACCCCGCGGCCAGCTCCACGTGAAACCTCCCGCCGAGCCGCCAACTCCACGTGAAACCTCCCGCCGAGCCGCCAGCTCCACGTGACCCCTCGCGCCACGCGGCCAGCTCCACGTGACACGTCACAGCCCGCGGCAAGTTCCACGTGAAACAGGGCAGCGACACACCGCCGCGGCCCGGGCAACGATCAAAGCCTCGCCTCGCTCCCCCGCGTATGGCAGACGCAGGTAGGCCACCGCGGAGCGCCGTTCCACGTGCGACAGGACGGCGGCGCACCGGCGCCACAGGCCGCACTGTGGAGCCCTGCGCCCGGCGCTGCGCAACGGACGGGATCTCACCTCGCGGTCCCGCGCGGTCGGCCTACGTGAGACCGGGGTCGCTCAGCAGCCACCGTGGTCCGCGATCAGGACCCAGCCCCTCTCGCCGCGCGTGGCAGTCGCGGCTTGTCCGCACGACGCTCAGGCTGTTCCACGTGAAACAGAGCAGCGTTGGCACACACCGCTGCAGGTCGCACTCGAGGCCCGCTCACCCCCCGGCACTCACCTTCGTTCCACGTGAGACGGGTGCGGCTGTTCCACGTGAAACCGATGGCACGGCATATCCGCCGCAGCTCCCGCTCGAGGCTCGCGCTCCGCCCGCAGGATCACCGTCGAGGGCCGGGCGCCACACGTCCCCTCTCCGCCAGCCCCACATGAAGCGGGACAGGGACACACAACCCCTGCGGTCCGCCGAGAGGCTCTCGATGTCCTCCGCCACTCGGTGTTCGTCGGCGTGTCACCGCAGCCACCGCCGCTCGTTCCACAGGCGACGGGGCGGCGGCGGCGCCGCGCGCGGCGGTCGCCCCGGTGATGGCCACCCGAGCCGCAAGGGTGCGTCACCTCGTTACGCGCCAGGCAGGCACTGCGGGCCCGGGCGCTCACGTGCTCGATCCGGCCGGCAGCGTGCGTCGTCAACCGCTCCGCGCGCCTCATGTGCCCCACGCCCGCGCAACGACGACTCACGGTCCGTCGACGCCAGCCGATCGAGACATGACGCCACTCGAGCTCGCGGCCGAGCATCGTGAGGGTCGCTGGTTCGTTGCGGTCGGCACAGAGCTGGTTAGCGATCCGGACGCTCAAGCCTGCCTGACCAGGCCACCGCCCCCACCCCAGGTGCCCGGCTCGCTCGCTGAACGACAGCGTCATCACGTCCCCGAGCTGGTCCCGTTCTCCTGCGTGCCGTGTTCCCGCATCGCCTCGGTGCGCGCGCCAGGCCATCCGCTCGACCCGCATCGATGCGGCCCTGACCGCTGGCGCTCCCCCAGGTCACGACGACGCTCACGATGGGCGGGGGCATGCCCGCAGGGGGCCCAGGACCGAGGGTCGTGCGTCGATCGGCCACGCGGCCCGGCGCGAAGCAGTGCCGGTCCTCCGACGCCGGTCAGGAGGGGCGGTACTCCCCTGCCGGTGGAGCGGGGGCGGCGGCAGGCCGCCATCCGATCCGTTGGACCGTGCGTGCCGGTGACAGCAGGTACCCAGGGCCTCGGGGCCAAACGTGCAGCAGGCCTTCGAGCACGTGGTCACCGACGCGTCGACCGCATCGACTCTCGTCACGTCGACAGCGCGGCTGCATCGGTGGCCTGCCCTCGTCTCCCGACGGCTGAACCCGTCGACGACACACCACCTTCATCAGTCGGACGCAGCGATGACGCCGCGCCGCCAGGAAGCACCGCTCCCCTCGACAGCCGCCCGGCGACAGGAACCAGCCACGGCTCGCCGACCGCCCGGCGCGCCCAGCAGCGACGCTGCGCAGCCGACGGAGACCCAGCTACGGGAACCAGCGCCCCACACCAACCACGGGACGCACGCAGCACACGCCGCACGGCCCGACGGAGAAGCGCCTGCATGAAGCATCCCGCACACCAACCACGTGGCGACGCCGCACAGCTCGACGGGCACCGCCCTGCCCGAGCGGGCACCAACGCCGGCCACCTGCCAGAGCAGCCTGACGACTACCCGCACTGCCTGGCATGGGACACCGTCCGTGCCCAAGGACGCCGACACCCGAGCCAAGCTCCGCCACCGGGAGGTCGCCGACCATCCAGCCGTTCTCCCGGCTCGCCCACCTCACCCTCCGGGGAGACCGGACGCGTCGCACGACACTCTCGGCTGACCGAGACCGGAGGCAGGACCTCGGGACGACAAGCGAGGGCTCGCTGGCGCCGTTCCCTCGCCGGCCACCGCCTGGCCCACCGCGGCGTACCCGGGCGCATGGGCCGGGGCAATGATGCCGGAGCAAGGTCCCCGAGGCCGGAGGGTGGTCAGACCGACGACGCGCTCGCCCCGGCACCCGACGACGCCGGCGGGGGCACACCTGCGCCGTCGTGCGCTCGTCGGCACGGCCCGGGCCGCGCACGAGCCCCCCGGCTTCGCCGGCGGCTGCCAGAACGGCACCCCGGCGCGGCGCTAGATGTCCGGCTTGTCGCTTCTCAGGGGCCCGTTCAGATCCCGGGTGGCTCTTCGATGACCCGGAGCGATCGACGTCACGACCAGGAGAAGCGCTCCTGACGAACTCTCTTGACGTCAAGATATAGGCGCCCACGAGCCGTCGCGCGGCGCGCACGGCGGTCGCGCGCCGCTGACCGTGCCGGGGTGCACCACGGCACCGCCACGCGGCCCGTCATCGCTCTCGATCCACGCGGAGGAGGATCCGGCGGGCCGACGGTGGGCGGGCCGTCCGCCGGCTCTCCCCGCCGGCACGCACCAGTCGGAGAGCGACTCGCCCGGCTCCAGACGACCCGCGCCAAGCCGGCACGTCCTCTGCCCACGCCTCCGCGAGAGAGATCACGCTCCTCCCGGACGGACCTCCCCTGCGACCAGCGCAGCGCCCCGACGTCCGCCGCCACGACACGGCGCCGTCCGGCGGCCTGGCCGGTGTTCCACGTGAAACACCCGGCGCCAGCTCGCCCGAGCAGCGCCGGGCGTCACCCACCCTGGTACGCCGAAGGGCGGGTGGTTGCCCACCCGCCCTTCGGTGACACTTCCCGCCGCGGCGACTCACGCCGTCCGGATGACCACCCGACGCTCGGGCTCGACGCCCTCCGAGTCGCTGACGAGACCGGCCTCGGCGACTGCGTCGTGCACGACCTTGCGCTCGAACGGGTTCATCGGCTCGAGTGTCACCGGCTCGCCGGTGGCGTTCGCCTGTGCGATCGCCTCCTTCGCCACGGTGAGAAGCTCCGCGCGGCGTGCCGCGCGGAAGCCCGCGATGTCGAGCATGAGGCGGCTGCGCTCACCCGTCTTCGTCTGCACCGCGAGGCGGGTGAGCTCCTGCAGCGCGTCGAGCACGGAGCCGTCCGTGCCGACGAGCCGGCGCAGCGCACGCTCGTCCGCCCCGTCCTCGGCGACGATCGCAACCGCGGCCCGTCCGTGGTCCACGTCGATGTCGATGTCACCGTCGAGGTCCGCGATGTCGAGGAACTCCTCGAGGTAGTCCGCGGCGATCTCGCCCTCCTCCTCGAGGCGCGCCACGAGGTCGCCGTCGACCGTGCTGGTCGGCTCCGTGCCCATCTCTTCTCCGTTCGAACGGTCTCGCATCCGGTGCGCCGCGCGTGGCGGCGCCTCGGATGATGGCTCAGGACGAGGTGGACCCGTCGGGCTTCGTGGAACCAGCCGACGACGTGCCCTTGCGCTTCTTCTTCGACGTGCCTGCCGCCGGCGCACCACCGTTGGAGGACGCCGCGCTCGGCGGCTCGGCCGACGCTGCCGGTTCGTCGGACGCCGAGGCGTCGCTCGCGGACACGGACGTGCCCTCAGCAGAGCCAGCTGTCGCAGCACCGCCGTTCGACGAGGCAGGGCCCGGCTGGGTCGGACGCCCCTTGGCGCGGTCCTTGCGCTTCGGCTGCTGGCGCTGCCCGCGCGGCTTCTCCTCGATGACCGCCACGGCGCTGGTGTCCTCGACGACCTGGCCGCGGGCCGCGGCCTTGCGGGCCTGTCGAGCCTTGAGCGCCTTCTCGGCCGCCGAGCCGGGGGCCGGCATGCGGCGGATCGTGTAGAACTGCTGGCCCATCGACCACAGGTTCGTCGTCGTCCAGTAGATGAGGACACCGATGGGGAAGTTGACGCCGGAGAAGGCGAAGAGCAGCGGGAGCGCGTAGAGCAGGATCTTCTGCTGCTGCGCCATCGGGCCCTGCAGGGCGGCCGGCGGCATGTTCTTCATCGTCAGCTGACGCTGCGTGGTGAACGTCGTCACCGACATCGCGACGATGAGCACGATGGTGACGATGCGGATGTTCCAGTTGTCACCGGCCTGCATGAACGTGCCGGACAGGGGCGCCCCGAACACGGTCGCGGCCTCGGCCTGACCGGCGAGCTCGGCCGTCATCGGGCCGATGGAGTCGGCACGCGTGTAGGTGCCGTCAGCCAGCCGCGGGAGCTCGATGAGCACACGGAACAGCGCGAAGAAGATCGGCGACTGCAGGAGGATCGGGAGACAGGACGCGAACGGGTTGGTGCCGTTCTTGCGGTACAGCTCCATCATCTCCCGGCTCTGCGCCTCACGAGAGGCCGGGTCCGTCTTGCCCTTGTACTTCTTCTGCAGGGCCTGCAGCTCGGGCTGCAGCATCTGTGCCGCACGCGCCGCCTTGATCTGCTTGAAGAACAGCGGGATGAGCAGCGTCCGGATGACGATGACGAGGCCGACGATCGACAACGCCCACGCCGTGCCGCCGGCGGGATCCAGCCCGAGGAGGGTGAACAGGTCATGGAATCGCACCATGATCCATGCGACGACCCACATGATCGGCCAGAGCAGACCGTCCATCCAGTCCATGAAAGAGGGCTCCTCGAGAGCGTCAGTGCGCGGCAGCGGCCGCGTCGTGGAGGTGGCGCGAGTCGCGCGACGGTGGAACGTCGTCGACACCACCGGGGTTCCAGGGGTGGCAGCGCAGCAGGCGGCGGGCCGCGAGCCAGCTCCCCCGCAGCGCGCCGTGGCGGCGCAGCGCGATGACCGCGTACTGCGAGCAGGACGGGTAGAACCTGCAGGTCGGGGGCGTGAGCGGCGAGATCGTCCGCTGGTAGACCCAGATGAGGCCCAGCAGGATCCACGCCGGCACCCGACGGACCACCGACCACACCCGCGCGACGGCGGTCACGAGCCTGCCCGGTCCTTCGCGTGCCGGACGCCACGGCGGACCGCGGTCGACATCGCGCCGTCGAGGTCGTGACCAAGCTGCGTGAACGTCGCGCCGGCGGCGGGCGGCTGGGCCCGCACGACGACCCTCGCGCCCTCGGGCATCGTGCCGAGGCGGTCGGAGACGAGCGCCCGCAGCCGCCGCTTCACGCGGTTGCGCGTGACGGCGTTGCCCACGGCCCTGGACACGACGAGACCGACCGCCGGCGGGCCGGGGTCGGTCGAGGTCGTCAGGTGGACGACCAGGGTGTCGCGGCCCCCACGCGCGCCCCGGCGCACCGTCTGCTGGTAGTCCGCAGATCGGCGCAGCCGGTGCGCGGCGGGGAGCACCGGACGGACGTCAGGCCGAGAGCTCGGTGCGCCCCTTGCGGCGACGCGCCGCGAGGATGGCGCGACCGGCACGCGTGCGCATGCGCAGGCGGAAGCCATGGGTCTTGGCCCGGCGCCGGTTGTTCGGCTGGAAGGTGCGCTTGGTCACGACGGTCTCCACACGTTCTCGGTGCGATCGCGCGGTGCCGCGCGATCAGGTCCTGGTGCCGCGTCCCACTGCTCCACGTGGACGCACGCGTGAGGCGTGCGAGGCGTCAGGGCGCGCCGGACGGAGCCGTCGGAAGGCTGGACCACGCTACGCCGTCGCCTCGGAGCGGGTCAAATGCAGCAGCGCACGGACGGCCGGCCGCGGGCCGCCGTCGCGGAGGGCACGTCGGCGTCGACCCGTGCCGTCACCCTGTTACCGCAGGTCGCGCGGGTCCGAGTGGATGCGCTCCGGCGTGTCGCGCCTCTCACCCGGTCGCGCGCTTCTGGCGCCGGGCCACCCGGGACTAGCATCTGCAGACGTCCTCCCCGCGAGGGTCGGCCCCGTGCCCACCCGGACCGAGCAGGGCCCACCCTGGGGACGGATGTGCGGCGCACCGTCCCCACGACGGACCTCCGCAGGCTGTCCGGACCGCCCATGACCTGCGCAACGACAGCCCTGGCCGGAGCACGCACAGGTGTGGACAACTATGTGGACGACGGCGAGCCGTGACACACTCGCCGGGCCCGCAGAACCCGACGACCCGAGGTAGGACGTTGCCACAGGACGAAGAACCGACCCGTGTCTGGGGGCACGTCGTCGCGAGCCTCGAGGCCAGTCCTGACATCACTCCGCGCCAGCTGGCGTTCGTCCGTCTCGCCCACCCGCTCGGCCTCCTCGACGGGACGATGATCCTCGCGGTCGGCAACGACCTCACCAAGGAGTACCTCGAGACGCGCGTGCGCGCCGAGGTGACGCAGGCCCTGGCAGAGGCGCTCGGCCGGGAGGCCCGTTTCGCCATCACGGTCGACCCCGAGGTCGCGGACGACGTCCCGCCCGCGCTGCGTGTGGTCCCGCCGGCCACACCGGCGACGCCTCCGCTCGGCGTCCCCGAGCGTGACGAGCAGCGGCCCGACCTGTCCGTCGTCCCGACGCACCCCTTCCAGGACTCTGCTGCCGACCGCGACCCCTCCCCCGCACCGAGCCGTCCCGAGGCCGCGCACGACGGCCGGCCCGCGCTCCGTGCGGTGGCGGTCGACGGCGCCGACGCCCCGCCGCCGCGACGTGGGCTGTCCGAGCCTGCGCGGCTCAACCCGAAGTACCTCTTCGAGACGTTCGTCATCGGCTCGTCGAACCGCTTCGCCCATGCCGCGGCCGTCGCCGTGGCGGAGGCGCCGGCCAAGGCGTACAACCCGCTGTTCATCTACGGGGACTCCGGGCTCGGCAAGACGCACCTGCTCCACGCGATCGGCCACTACGCGCAGAACCTCTACCCGACGGTCCGCGTGCGGTACGTGAACTCCGAGGAGTTCACCAACGACTTCATCAACTCCATCGGTGAGGGCAAGGCCGGCTCCTTCCAGCGCCGCTACCGCGAGGTCGACGTCCTCCTCATCGACGACATCCAGTTCCTGCAGGGCAAGGAACAGACGATGGAGGAGTTCTTCCACACGTTCAACACGCTCCACAACGCGAACAAGCAGGTCGTCATCACCTCGGACGTCCCGCCGAAGCAGCTCAACGGCTTCGAGGACCGGATGCGCTCGCGCTTCGAGTGGGGGCTCATCACCGACGTCCAGCCGCCGGACCTCGAGACCCGTATCGCGATCCTCCGCAAGAAGGCCGCGAGCGAGCGGCTGCAGGCGCCGGACGACGTGCTCGAGTACATCGCCTCGAAGATCTCGACGAACATCCGGGAGCTCGAGGGCGCGCTCATCCGGGTGACGGCGTTCGCCAACCTCAACCGGCAGCTCGTCGACGTCTCGCTCGCGGAGATCGTCCTCAAGGACCTCATCACCGACGACCAGACGCAGGAGATCACCGCGACGACGGTCATCGGGCAGACGGCCGCGTACTTCGGTCTGAGCATCGAGGACCTGTGCGGCTCGAGCCGCTCGCGGGTGCTCGTCACGGCGCGTCAGATCGCCATGTACCTGTGCCGCGAGCTGACGGACCTCTCGCTGCCGAAGATCGGCCAGGCGTTCGGTGGCCGCGACCACACGACCGTCATGCACGCGAACCGCAAGATCCGCGAGCTCATGGCCGAGCGTCGCTCGATCTACAACCAGGTGACGGAGCTGACGAACCGCATCAAGCAGCAGCACCGCGGCTGACGCACGGGTGACCGGCAGACCGCTCTGTCCCTCTCCGCCCGTTTCTCTCCACCGGGCGAGCACCGTTGTCCACAGGTTTGCACACCACCTGGGGACATCTGTGAAGCTCTTCACCAGAATCGGTCACACGTCCGGTCCGACGGCTCCGGAGACCGCTCCGAGCCGGTCGCACCGTCGCTGACGTGCACGAACCTGGGCCTCCGAAACGTCTCGGAGGCGCTCTGGACGCTTGTTCGTGAGAGGACTCTCACGCCCGAACTGGACATATCACTTGACTCGGGCGTCCAACTCCGGGTGAAACACGCATGGGACGAATGTTCACACCTGTGCACAGACCTGTGGACGACGGTGGACGACACCCCCAGGACCTGTGGACTCGGAGGGTCGCACCGGTGGACGGGCCGGGACGACCGTCGCGGCGTCCACCTCCGTGCACCGTGGCAGCGGTGGCCGGCCACAACCAGCTCCACACGAGAAATCACCACTGACCAGCACCGACATCGACCATCCACACGACTCACAGGACCGACGACGATGACGACCCATCTACCTGGAAGGGATCCACACACCGACGTTGTGCTGCGGTGGCGGCGGCCCGGCGAGCAGGCCGCGCGCTGCGCGGCGCTCCGTGCGATGCGGTGTACCGAGCGTGGGAGGTCTCGCGTAGTGTTCCGGTAGCCCAGCCAGCGCCCGCTTCGCCACCCCCGGGTGAGCGCACCGACGGGCCGGACGACGAGAAGGTGATGCATGAGGTTCCGCGTCGATCGTGACGTGCTGGCCGACGCCGTCACGTGGACCGCACGCAGCCTGCCGACCCGGCCGCCGGTACCGGTCCTCGCCGGCGTCCGCATCGAGGCGGACACCACGGGGACGATCCAGCTGTCGAGCTTCGACTACGAGGTCTCCGCGCGTGCGCAGCTGCCCGCGGACGTGAGCGAGCCCGGCACCGTCCTCGTCTCCGGGCGCCTGCTCGCGGAGATCTCGCGTGCCCTGCCGGCCAAGCCCGTCGACGTCGTCCTCGAGGGCACGAAGGTGCAGGTCACGTGCGGCGCGAGCCGCTTCACGCTGCTCACCATGCCGGTCGAGGACTACCCGAACCTGCCCGTCATGCCGCCTGTCACCGGCACCGTCGACGGCGACGAGCTGACGCACGCGGTCGCGCAGGTCTCCGTCGCGGCCAGCCGTGACGACACCCTGCCCCTGCTCACGGGTGTGCGCGTCGAGATCGAGGGCGAGAAGGTCACGCTCCTCGCGACCGACCGGTACCGCCTCGCGCTGCGCGAGATGACGTGGAAGCCGGCCAGCCCGGGGGTCGAGGCGGTCGCGCTCGTGCGCGCCCGCACGCTGTCCGACGCGGCGAAGTCGCTCGGTGGGTCCGGCTCGGTCTCCGTCGCTCTCTCGACCGGTGGCGGGGTCGACCTCATCGGCTTCGAGGCCGGCGGCCGCCAGACGACGAGCCTGCTCGTCGACGGCGACTACCCCCCGGTGCGCCGGCTCTTCCCGGACGAGACGCCGATCCACGCGATCGTCAACACGCAGGCCCTCGCCGAGGCGGCCAAGCGTGTGGCACTCGTCGCGGAGCGGAACACCCCGATCCGGCTCACCTTCACCGAGGGCCAGGTCGTCCTCGACGCAGGTCAGGGCGACGACGCGCAGGCGTCCGAGGCGCTCGAGGCGGTGCTCGTCGGCGAGGACATCTCCGTGGCCTTCAACCCGCACTTCCTCGCGGACGGTCTCGGGGCGCTCGACACGACGTTCGTCCGGCTGTCGTTCACGCACCCGAACAAGCCGGTCGAGTTCACGGGCCAGGAGTCGCTCGAGGGCGACGACCTCAAGGACTACCGGTACCTGCTCGTCCCCATCCGCTTCGCGGGCTGAGCCGCGACACCGGGCCCGGCACCTGACGCCGGCCCGGGGATGGGGCACAGTGACCGGGTCCGGCATCCACGCCGGAGCCGAGGGAGAGGGCGGACGCATGCACATCGGTCTGGTCGGGCTGGGCAAGATGGGCGCGAACATGCGCCGACGGCTGCGCGGCCACGGCATCGAGGTGACGGGCTACGACCGGAACCCGGCGGTCACGGACGTCCCGACCGTCGAGGCTCTCGTCGAGACGCTGCCCGCGGGTGAGCGCATCGTCTGGGTCATGGTGCCGTCCGGCGCGGTGACCGACGGCGTCGTCTCCCAGCTCGCGGGCCTGCTCACCGCCGGCGACCTCGTCGTCGACGGTGGCAACTCGTACTACCAGGACGACGCAGCCCACGCCGCGCTGCTGGCCGAGCGCGGCATCCGGTTCCTCGACGCGGGGGTCTCCGGCGGCATCTGGGGCCTCGAGAACGGGTACGGCCTCATGGTCGGCGGCGACGCGGCGGACGTCGAGCGCGCCATGCCGGTGTTCGACGCGCTGCGCCCCGAGGGCGAGCGGGCCGACAGCTTCGTCCACGTCGGGCCGGTCGGCGCGGGACACTTCGCGAAGATGGTCCACAACGGCGTCGAGTACGGCCTCATGCAGGCCTACGCCGAGGGGTACGAGCTGCTCGCCGCGAAGACGGACCTCGTCACGGACGTCCAGGCGACGATGCGGGCCTGGACGACGGGCACGGTCGTGCGCTCGTGGCTCCTCGACCTGCTCGTCCAGGCCCTCGCCGAGGACGAGCGGTTCGCGCAGGTCGACGACTGGGTCGAGGACTCCGGCGAGGGCCGCTGGACCGTCGACGAGGCGATCGACCTTGCCGTGCCGGCCCCGGTCATCTCCGCGGCGCTGTTCGCGCGGTTCGCGTCCCGCCAGGGCGAGTCCCCCGCGATGAAGGCCGTCGCTGCGCTCCGCCAGCAGTTCGGCGGCCACGCAGTGCGGGCGGCCGGCGCCGACACCGTCACCCCTGGCGCCCCGGCCACCTCGGAGGCCTGACCAGCGTGTACGTCGCGCACCTGTCCCTCACCGACTTCCGGTCGTACCCCCAGGTCGAGCTCCCGCTCGAGCCGGGGGTGACCGCGCTCGTCGGCCCGAACGGGCAGGGCAAGACGAACCTCGTCGAGGCAGTCGGGTACGTCGCGACGCTCGGCAGCCACCGTGTGCCGTCGGACGCCGCGCTCGTCCGTGCCGGCGCGTCGCGCGCGGTCGTGCGCGCGAAGGTCGTCCGCGAGCAGCGCCCCACGCTCGTCGAGGTCGAGATCACGCCGGGGAAGGCGAACCGGGCGCGCGTCAACGGCGGCTCCCCCACCCGGGCGCGCGACGTGCTCGGCATCCTGCGCACGGTGCTCTTCGCCCCCGAGGACCTCGCGCTCGTCAAGGGCGACCCGGACGGCCGGCGCCGGTTCCTCGACGAGCTGCTCGTCCAGCTCACTCCGCGCGTGGCCGGCACGCTCGGCGACTACGAGCGGGTGCTGCGGCAGCGCTCGGCCCTGCTGAAGTCGGCGGCCGCCGCCACCCGGGCGCGTTCCGGGGCCGACCTGCGCACGCTCGACGTCTGGGACGCCAAGCTCGCACAGGTCGGTGCCCAGGTCGTCGTCGCACGTCAGGCGCTCGTCGCGGCGCTGCGCCCGCGCGCGGCGGACGCGTACCGCCAGGTGAGCTCGGGGCAGAGCGAGCTGGGGCTCGCCTACCGGTCCTCCCTCGACGCGGCGCTCGGCGCGGACGACGCCCCGGCCGTGCCGCCGGGCGCGGGTGCCGAGCTCGTCGAGGCCCGGCTGCTCGACGCGATGGGCCGGCTGCGCGGCAAGGAGATCGAGCGCGGGGTGTGCCTCGTCGGCCCGCACCGCGACGACCTGCTCCTCACGCTCGGGGACCTGCCCGCCAAGGGCTACGCGAGCCACGGCGAGTCGTGGTCGGTCGCGCTCGCGCTGCGGCTCGCGTCGTACGAGCTGCTCACGCACGGTGTCGACGAGGCCGGCGCCTGGGCGGCGGACTGGGGGCCGGACGGCGAGCCCGTCCTCATCCTCGACGACGTGTTCGCCGAGCTCGACGCCCGCCGGCGCGACCGGCTGGCCGAGCTCGTCTCGGGTGCCCGGCAGGTGCTCGTCACGGCGGCCGTCGCGCAGGACGTGCCGGAGCCGCTCGCGGGTGCGCGCGTCGACGTCATGGCCGGCGAGGTGGCCCGTGTCCTCTGACCGGGGCCGGACCGCCCGCCGGCCTGCGGCCGGCTCCCCCGCCGTGACCACCGCGCAGCCCTCGGCCGAGCCGGGGACGCACGACGACGGCGCCCTGCTGCCGGCACCGACGGTCGTGCCCGACGGCGTCCCGGTGTCCGAGCTCGTCACGCTCACCCCGCCCGAGCAGGTGGCCCGTGCCGCCCTGGCC
>JAEXEM010000200.1 GCA_023401045.1 Actinomycetes bacterium | reverse complement strand
GGGGGGGGGGGGGGGTTCGGGGCCCGGGCCCCCGGCCCCGACCCACGTCACGGCGACGCGCCGCCCCAGAAGGGTGCCGCTCGCCCTCGCCGCCGCGGCACCCACGGCGGGGCACCCCGGGCCGAGCGCCCGGGCAGGACCTCCCAGCACCACCCGCCTCTCACGAAGGAGTGCTCCACATGCGCACCACCCTCGACAGGCCGAGACGCGTGCAGGCGCGCCGCCGGCCGCTGCGCGCCGCGATCAGCGCGCTCGCCGCGACGGCGCTCGCGGCCACGGGCCTGGCCATGACGGCCGGCCCCGCGTCGGCACAGACGATCACGAGCAACGGCACCGGCACGCACAGCGGCTGGTGGTACTCGTTCTGGACCGACTCGCCCGGCACCGTCTCGGCCGAGATGGGCGACGGCGGCAACTACTCGACGTCGTGGCGCAACACCGGCAACTTCGTCATCGGCAAGGGCTGGCAGACCGGCGACGCGAGCAAGGTCGTCAACTACTCCGGCCAGTTCAACCCGTCCGGCAACGCGTACCTCACGCTCTACGGGTGGACCAACGGTCCGCTCATCGAGTACTACATCGTCGACTCGTGGGGCACCTACCGCCCGACCGGCACCTTCAAGGGCACCGTGACGTCCGACGGCGGCACGTACGACATCTACGAGACGACGCGCGTCAACGCCCCGTCGATCGAGGGAGACAGCTCGACGTTCAAGCAGTTCTGGTCGGTGCGCCAGCAGAAGCGCGTCGGCGGCACCATCACCGCGGGCAACCACTTCAGCGCGTGGGCGTCGAAGGGCATGCAGCTCGGCCGCCACAACTACATGATCATGGCGACGGAGGGCTACCAGTCCTCCGGCTCGTCGAACCTCCAGGTCTCGGCCGGGTCGGGCGGGAACACCGGTGGCAACACCGGCGGGAACACCGGCGGCGGCGACACCGGCGGGAACACCGGCGGCGGGACGTCGAACGGCTGCACCGTCACGGCGACGGCGGCCGAGTCGTGGTCCGACCGGTTCAACGTCACCTACACCGTCTCCGGCGCCTCGAGCTGGTCGGTGACGGTCAACCCCGGCTCGGGCCAGTCGATCCAGAACTCCTGGAACGCCACCCGGAACGGGAACACGTTCACCTCGAGCGGGAGCAACAGCTTCGGTGTGACGTACTACTCCGGCGGGAACACCTCGATCCCCTCCGCGTCGTGCACGGCCGCCGGTGGCAACACGGGTGGCAACACCGGTGGCAACACGGGCGGCAACACGGGTGGGAACACCGGCGGGAACACGGGTGGCAACACCGGTGGCAACACCCAGAACTGCTCCGCCGGCTACGTCGCGCTGACGTTCGACGACGGCCCCAACTCGGGCACGACGAACCAGATCATCAGCGCCCTGCGCGCCGCGAACGCGACGGCCACCGTCTTCCCGACCGGCCAGAACGCACAGAACAACGCCTCGCTCATGCAGGCCTACAAGAACGCCGGCCTGCAGATCGGGAACCACAGCTGGGACCACCCGCACCTGGTCAACATGAGCCAGAGCGACGTCCAGTCCCAGCTCTCGCGGACCCAGCAGGTGGTCCAGAGCACCGCCGGCGTCACGCCGGCGATCTTCCGGCCGCCGTACGGCGAGGTGAACGGCACGGTCAACAACGTCGCGTCGAGCCTCGGCCTGCGCGTCGTCACGTGGGACGTCGACTCCAACGACTGGAACAACGCCTCGGCGCAGTCGATCCGCCAGGCCGCCTCGCGCCTGACGAACGGCCAGATCATCCTCATGCACGACTGGCCGGCGGCCACCGTGCAGGCGCTGCCCGGCATCCTCCAGGACCTGCAGTCGCGCAACCTCTGCACCGGGCACATCTCGGCCTCCACGGGCCGTGCCGTCGCCCCGGCGACGAGCGGTGGGAACACCGGCGGTGACACCGGCGGCAACACCGGTGGCAACACGGGTGGCAACACCGGCGGTGGCAGCTGCACCGTCTCGGCGGCCCGCGCCGAGTCGTGGAGCGACCGGTTCAACGTCACCTACACCGTCTCCGGCGCCTCGAGCTGGTCGGTCACCGTGAGCCCCGGCTCGGGCCAGTCGATCCAGAACTCCTGGAACGCCACCCGCTCGGGCAACACGTTCACCTCGAGCGGGAGCAACAGCTTCGGGGTGACGTACTACTCCGGCGGGAACACCTCGATCCCGTCGGCCACCTGCACCGCGCGCTGACGCACCACCCGCACGACGCACCGGCCGCCTCCCCCACCCCGGGGGGGCGGCCGGTGCCGTTCCGTGCGACGGGACCGCCGACGCCCGTCGCGGACCGGGACGCGTGCCCGGTTCGTCCCCGCACCGCCCACCGCACCGCTACGGTCGAGGGCGTGTACGTACCCGTGTTCAACGCCGTCGACGACGAGGCCGAGGTGCGCGCGCTCGTCACCGCCGCCGGCGCCGCCGAGCTCGTGACGGTCGGCCCCGAGGGCTACCCCCTCGCCACCCGCCTGCCGGTCGTGTGGACGCAGGACCGGGTGGTCGCCCACATGGCCCGGGCGAACCCGCAGTGGCGCAGCATCGGCGACGACGCCCCGGCCCTCATGGTCGTCACCGGACCGGAGGCCTACGTCTCGCCGTCCTGGTACGCGAGCAAGGCCGAGCACGGTCGCGTCGTGCCGACGTGGAACTACTCCGCGGTCCACCTCACGGGCCGGGTGCGGCTGAGCACCGACGAGGCGTGGCTCCGCGAGGCCGTCACCCTGCTCACGCAGACGCACGAGTCCGGGCGGGACGCGCCCTGGCAGGTGACCGACGCACCCGAGGACCACGTGCGACGTCAGCTGCGGGCGGTCGTCGGCGTCGAGCTCACCGTCGAGCGGGTCGAGGCGAAGGCCAAGCTCAGCCAGAACCGGTCGGCCGAGGACCACGCGGGGGTCGTCGCGGGACTCACCGCGGAGCCGAACCGCGGCGGGACGGCCGTCGCGGAGGCGATGGTGCGCACCGGGCGGTACCGCGACCGGCAGGCGCCGACGTGACACCCGGCGTCGCGGCCCGCGGACGGCGGCCCGACGGGCGCTGGAACCACAACCTGCACTACCACCCGCTCGTCCTCGGTTCGGTGCCGGCCCACGCCCGGACCGCGCTCGACGTCGGGACGGGGGACGGTCTGCTCGCCGCCGACCTGCGCGAGCGGGTGCCGCACGTCGTCGGTCTCGACCTCGACGCCGACGTGCTCGTCCGGGCGCGGGCCGCGGTGCCCCGCGTGGCGTGGGTGCGCGGCGACCTGCTGGACCCGCCCCTGCCCGAGGGTGCGTTCGACGTCGTCGCCTCGATCGCCGCCCTCCACCATGTGCCGGACCTGCGGGCGGGACTGCGGCGGATGGCCGCGCTCACCGCGCCGGGCGGCCGTCTCGTCGTCGTCGGCCTGGCGCGCTCCGAGCCCCGGGACGCCGCGCTGCACCTCGTGGGCGCCGCCCAGCACCAGTACCTGCGCCGTCGGCGCACGTACTGGGAGCACACCGCGCCGACGGTCTGGCCGCCGCCGCACACCTACCGCGAGGTGCGCGACGTCGTGCGCGAGACGCTGCCGGGGGCGCGCTGGCGGCGGCTGGCGATGTGGCGGTACGCCGTGACGTGGACCCGTCCCGCCTGAGCGGGACGCGCCAGGCGCACCACCCGGACCGGCCCGACGGCAACCGTTGGACGTCCAACGGTTGCTTAATCGATTCTGCACGGTGCCCCCGCGGACCCCTCACGGCTAGCGTCGAGAGCGCTGCGAACGTTCCCTGACCTGCGTGCACCGACGCGCGCGGGTACGGGTCGGCACCGCCGCCGGCCCCCACCCGAACAGCGAGGAGCCCCCGTGCGACACCGACCTCCCACCCGACGGACCTGGGCCGCGCTCGCCGCGGCCGCCGCACTCGTCGTCTCCGGCCTCACGGCCGCCGCACCTGCCGTCGCCCTCCCGGGCGGCCCCGTCGCCATGGCGGCGACGGCGGGCTGCGGGCGCTCGCCCGGTCTGAGCACCGGCAACCACACGATCACCAGCGGCGGGCAGCAGCGCTCCTTCCGCCTCGACGTGCCCGCCAACTACGACCCCAACCGCCAGTACCGCCTCGTGTTCGGCATCCACTGGTGGCACGGGACGTCGCAGGACGTCGTCAACGAGAACTACTACGGGCTCAAGCCGCTCGCGAACAACAGCACGATCTTCGTGGCGCCGCAGGGCATCGACAACGCCTGGCCCAACACCAACGGCCGCGACGTCGCGTTCATCGACGCCATCCGCGAGCGCGTGGAGTCCGCGCTCTGCGTCGACACGAGCCAGCGGTTCGCCACCGGGTTCAGCTACGGCGGCGGCATGAGCAACGCGCTCGCCTGCGCCCGCGCCGACGTCTTCCGGGCCGTCGCCGTCCTCAACGGCGCGCAGCTCTCGGGCTGCGACGGGGGCACCCAGCCCATCGCGTACATGGGCTCGCACGGCGTCGTCGACAGCGTCCTCAACATCTCGCAGGGACGTGCGCTGCGGGACCGGGCGCTGCGCAACAACGGCTGCCAGGCGCAGAACGCCCCCGAGCCCGCCGGCAACAGCGGGCAGCGGCACACCCGGACCATCTACCAGTGCCGCGACGGCTACCCCGTGTGGTGGGTCGCGAACGACTCGGACCACCAGTGGGCGGCGGTGGACCGCGGTGCGCAGCAGTCGCACGTGCCGGGCTACATCTGGGAGTTCTTCACGTCGCTGCCGTCGACCTCGACCCCGACGCCCACGCCCACACCCACCCCGACGCCCACGCCCACGCCGACCCCGACGCCCACCCCGACGCCCACCCCGACGCCGACGGTGGTGCCGAGCCCGACGCCCACCCCGCAGCCGGGCGGCGCGTGCACCGCGACGTACCGCACGGTCAACACGTGGCCGGGCGGCTACCAGGGCGAGGTGACGGTCCAGGCCGGCAGCAGCGCGCTCACCGGCTGGTCGGTCTCGTGGGCGTCCTCGGCACTCACGGTCTCCCAGCTGTGGAGCGGTGAGGTGACGACGTCCGGTGGCACGACCGTCGTGCGCAACGCGGCGTGGAACGGCTCCGTGCCCGCCGCCGGCTCGACGACCTTCGGGTTCATCGGCAGCGGCAGCCCGGGCTCACCGCAGCTCACCTGCTCCTGACCGTCCGACGGCGGGCGGGCGGTTCCGGGACCACCGCCTGCCCGCCGTCGCGCGCACCTCGGGCACCGCGCCCTGGAGGTGAGGTGACGGACCGCACCGTCCGGTGGGTGCGGTCCGTCGCCGTTCTCGTGCCCACCCCGTGGCATATCCCGGTGACGGCCGTCGCGGCCCGCACGTAGGGTCCGCCGGGTGGACGAGATGTCGCTGCACGGACGGGTCGCCGTCGTCACCGGGGTGAGCCGCCGCCGCGGCATCGGCTTCGCCATCGCCTCCCGTCTCGCACGGGCCGGGGCGAGCCTGCTCGTCCAGCACTGGGCGCCGCACGACGCCGAGCAGCCGTGGGGCGCGGACGACGTCGACGCCGTGCTCGCCGCCCTCGAGCGCGAGCTCGTCCCGGGCGCCCGGCTCGCCTCGACGAGCCTCGACCTCGCCGCACCGACCGCCGGCGAGGAGCTCGTCGCCCGGGCCGGCGACGCGCTCGGCCACCTCGACGTCCTCGTGTGCAACCACGCCCGCAGCGGTGGTGACGGCCCCCTCGACGCGCAGACCGCCGAGACCCTCGACGCGCACTGGGCCGTCAACACCCGCTCGACCATCCTCGCGACGAAGGCGTTCGCCGCGCAGCACGACGGACGGCCCGGCGGACGCGTCGTCTGGACGACCTCCGGCCAGCTCCACGGCCCGATGCCCGGCGAGATCGCGTACGCCGCGTCGAAGGCCGCGCTCGCCGGGCTCACCGCATCCGTCGCCGACTGGCTCGTCGAGCGCGGGATCGTCCTCAACACCGTCAACCCCGGACCGGTCAACACCGGCTACCTCGACGCCGACACCGCCGACCGCCCGCCCGAGGTGCTCGACGCGGTGCTCGCCCACTTCCCCGGCGGCCGGTTCGGCGAGCCCGACGACCCCGCCCGGCTCGTCGCGTGGCTCGTCTCGGACGCCGGGCGGTGGGTCGTCGGGCAGGTGCTCTCCACCGAGGGCGGGTTCCGCCGCTGGTGAGCCCACCCCGGGCGATCGGGTGAAAGGCGACATCTCGGGAGCCGTTCCGCTCGACCTCGGGGCCTGCAGGGCCGCATGGTGGGCGGGTGAGAGCGTCGGAGCGCCGGGGGCCGCCCGACGTCATCGTGCGCACCACCGCGTTCCTCGTGACCGTCGGCGGGGCAGCCGCCGTGCTCCTCGTCGCCGACCTCGTCCTCACCGAGCGGCGCGGCGGGCTGCTGCTCGTCGCACCGGTCGCCGCGACCGTCTCCGGCCCGCTGCTGCTCGCGCTGGCCCCCCGGATCCCCCGCCCCGGCCTCGCCGCGACGATCCTCGTGGCCGGTGCGCTGCTCGCCGTCTCGACCGCCCTCGCGCCGTCGAGCACCGTCGCGCTCGGTGCCGCGTCCCTCACCCTGCTGCTCGCCGTCGAGTCCACCCTCTTCCTGCGGCCCGTCACCGCGTGGTCCCTCGTCGCGCTCGTCAGCGCGGCGCAGGTCGCGGCGCTCACCGTCGGGCACGGGGTCCCGCCGCTCGTGTGCGCGGCGGCGGTCGTCCTCTGGGCGGGCGTCGCGCTCGCGGCCGACGTCCTCGGGCGTCGGGCGTCCACCGCGCACGTCGACCCGCTCACCGGCCTGCCGGACCGTCGGGGCTGGGACGACGAGCTCGAGCACGCCATCGACCGCCGCGAGCGTCGCGGCACCCCGCTGTCGCTCGCGCTCGTCGACATCGACCACTTCAAGCGGGTGAACGACGCGCAGGGCCACGCCGCCGGGGACGAGCTGCTGCGCCGCACCGCCGACGTGTGGCGCGCGGTCGACGTCCCGGGGATGGTCGTCGGGCGGCGCGGCGGCGACGAGTTCGCGGTGCTCCTGCCGGGGCTCACCGGACCGGAGGCGCGTGACGTCGCCGAGCACCTGTGCGCGATCGCCCCGAGAGCGGCGTCCTGCGGGGTGGCCGAGCACGCGGTCGGGGAGACCGCGACGGAGGTGCTCCGGCGCACGGACTCCGCGCTCTACGCCGCGAAGGCCGCGGGGCGCGGGCGGACCGTGCTGTCGCAGATCCACCGCCCGCAGCTCGTCGCCGAGCTCGCCGACGCGATCGCGGCCGGTGAGCTGCGCGTCGAGCTGCAGCCCGTCGTCGACCTGCCGTCCCGGCGGGTGACCGGCGTCGAGGCGCTCGCCCGGTGGGACCACCCCCGGCTCGGCAGCGTCCCGCCCGACGAGTTCGTCGCCGCGGCGGAGGACGGCGGGCTCATCGACGCGCTCGGCACGTCCGTCCTCACGCGGGCCTGCGCAGACGCGCTGGAGCTGGAGCGCCGGTGGGGCCGCGAGGTGCGGCTCGGGGTCAACGTCTCCGGGCGTGAGCTCGCCGGCGCCGGGTACGCCGAGCACGTGCTGCGCACCCTCGCCGTGACCGGCTGGCCGCCGGCACGCTTCGTCGTCGAGGTGACGGAGAGCGTCGTCGACGCGACGGGACCCGCCGCGCTCAGCAGCCTCGCGGTGCTGCGCGAGAGCGGTGTGCAGATCGGGGTCGACGACTTCGGCACCGGGTGGTCCTCCCTCAGCCGGCTCGACGAGCTGCCCGTCGACTTCCTCAAGCTCGACCGGGCGTTCCTCACCTCGATCACGTCCTCGCGGCGGCGCACGACGACCGTCCGCGGGCTGCTGCGGCTGTGCGCCGAGCTCGACGTCGTCGTCATCGCCGAGGGCGTCGAGACGGAGGAGCAGGCGACGCTGCTCGAGGACCTCGGGTGCACCGCCGGGCAGGGGTTCCTCTTCGGCCCGCCGCAGCCCGTCGACGAGCTGGCCTCGGCACCGTGGGACCACTCCGCGCAGCGCGGGGCCCGGTGAGCACCCGGTCTGCCGACGCCTCGCGGCCCGTTGCCGCGAGGGGCGCGGGCGTCAGAACGCGCTGACCGGCTGGGCGCGCTCGCTGCGGGTGAGCGCGGCGACGACCGCCGACTGCCCGTGCCGGGCGACCGCGAGGCGCACGAGCAGGTCCCGCACCGGGGAGAAGACCTCGTCGGGCACGAGCGCCGCGGGCTCGCCCAGGCTCGCGGCGAGGTCGTCGGAGTGGACGACGACCTCGAGCGCGCGGGTGAGGAGGAAGTCCTCGCGGCGCAGCGCCCACCCCGCCCACGGCACCGCGACGACGTCCCGCGGCGTGCCGTGCAGCAGCGCACGCACCTGCTCGCGGTGCGCGACGACACCGGCGAGGACCGCCTCGGGGCCCGCGAGCGCGGCCTCCTCGTCGGCGCTCCGGTCGTTCACCGGGTCCTCGGGGGCGGCCGTCGGCCAGGCCGAGCGGGCGTAGTGCTCGTCCGCGGAGGCGAGCACGGGCAGGTCGCCCGGGTCGAGCGGCAGCACCGCCGCGGCGCGCACCACCTGGTTGCCGAGGTGCACCGCGAGCGCACCCACGCTCAGCCGCGGCAGCGCGCTCGGGGCCGACCAGCGCGCGGCGACCTGCGGGTCACCGAGCCGGTCGACGACGTGGTCGCAGGCGAGGAGGAACGCGTCGTCGTAGGACATGCCGTCATCCTGGCAGCACGGTCCCCGCGACGGCAGGGACATCGAGGCGGGCAGGTGCGCGGCCCGCGCGTAGGGTCGTCGCCGTGCTCCGCCGTGCCCTCGAGGTCGCCCTGCCCGCACGGCTCGGCACCTCCTTCCGCTGGCTGCTGGGGTCGTCCTGGGTGACGAACCTCGGCGACGGCATCGTGCTCGCCGCCGGTCCGCTGCTCGTCGCCTCGCGCACCGACGACGCGTTCGTCGTCGCGCTCGCCGCGCTGCTCGGCTGGTTGCCGCCGCTGCTGTTCGCGCTGCTCGCCGGTGCCGTCACCGACCGGGTGGACCGCCGCCGGCTCGTCGTCGTCGCGGACGGCACACGCGTGCTCGTGCTCGCCGTCCTCGCGGCGTGCGTGGCGGTCGACGCCGCACCGGTGTGGATCGTGCTCGTCGCCATCTTCCTGCTCGGCACGGCCGAGACGTTCGCGGACAACGTCAGCGGCACGCTCGCGCCGATGGTCGTCCACCGCGACGACCTGCCCGTCGCCAACGCCCGCAGCCAGGCCGGGTACATCGGGCTCAACCAGCTCGCCGGGCCGCCGCTCGGGGCGCTGCTCTTCACGTTCGGGCACTGGTCGCCGTTCGCGGCCGGTGCGGTGCTCATGGCCGCCGGGGCGGTGCTCGTCCTGCGGGTCGTGCTGCCGCCGCACGGCCGGGCGGCCCACGAGCGCGGCACCGTCCGGGCCGACGTCGTCGAGGGGGTGCGCTGGGCGTGGCGGCACCCGGCGGTGCGCACGCTCGTCCTCACGATCCTCGTCTTCAACGTGACGTTCGGTGCGGCGTGGGCGGTGCTCGTCCTCTACGCCCAGCAGCGGCTCGGGCTCGGGGAGGTCGGCTTCGGGCTCGTGACGACGGCGCAGGCGGTCGGCGGGCTCGTCGGCGTCGGGGCCTACGGGTGGCTCACGCGGCGGATGTCGCTCACGGCGATCATGCGGGTGGGGCTCGTCATCGAGACGCTCACGCACGTCGCGCTCGCGCTGACGACGACGCCCTGGGTGGCGATGACGGTGTTCGTCGTGTTCGGGGCGCACGCGTTCGTCTGGGGGACGACGTCGATGACGATCCGGCAGCGGGTCGTCCCGACGGCGCTGCAGGGGCGGGTCAACAGCGTCAACCTCCTCGGGGTGTTCGGCGGGCTCGTGGCAGGCGCGGGCATCGGTGGGTGGCTCGCGCGCGAGTGGGGCGTGACGGCGCCCTTCTGGTTCGCGGGTGCGGGGTCGGCGGTGTTCGTCGTGCTCGTGTGGCGGTCGCTGCGGCACCTCGCGGCGGCGGACGCACCGGAGCCCGCGCCGGTCGACCGGGCGCCGGCCGCCTGAGGGCAGGGCGGCCGTGGCG
>JAEXEM010000007.1 GCA_023401045.1 Actinomycetes bacterium | reverse complement strand
CCCTCACCGGGTGATCCGCCGTCCGTCGTCGTCAGCGCGTCGGTGCGCCTCACTGCGGCGGCTGCGCCTCCGCGGCGGCCCGCGCCGCGGCCGGGAGCACGTCGACGATGCGGTCGAGCGCAGCCTCGTCGTGCGCCGCCGAGACGAACCACGCCTCGAACGCCGACGGCGGGGCGAGCACCCCGGAGTCGAGCAGCGAGTGGAAGAACGGCGCGTACCGCCAGTGCTCCGACGCCTGGACCGCGGCGTAGTCGCGCGCCCCTCCCGTCGCCGCGTCCTCGCCGAAGACGATGCTGAAGAGGCTGCCCGCCCACTGCATCGCGTGCGGCACGTCCGCCTCGGCGAGCGCCGTCGAGACCGCCCGGCGCAGGTGCGCCGACGCCGCGTCGACGCGCGCGTAGACCTCGGAGTCGGCGAGCCGCAGCGTCGCGAGGCCGGCGGCGGTCGCCACCGGGTTCCCGGAGAGCGTGCCCGCCTGGTACACCGGACCGAGCGGGGCGAGCTGGTCCATGACGTCGGCCCGGCCGGCCACGGCCGCCACGGGCAGACCGCCGCCGATGACCTTGCCGAACGTCACGAGGTCCGGCGCCCACTGCTCCGAGGCGCCCTCGAGACCCCACCAGCCGGCGCGGCTCACGCGGAACCCAGTGAGCACCTCGTCCTGGATGAGCACGGCGTCGTGGTGCTGCGTGATGCGGCGCAGCTCCCGGTTGAAGCCCGGCGCCGGCGGCACGACGCCCATGTTCGCGGGCGCGGCCTCGGTGATGACCGCCGCGATCGACGAGCCGTGCTCGTCGAACGCCGCCTGCACGGCGTCGAGGTCGTTGTACGGCAGCACGATCGTCTCGGCGGCGACGGCCGCGGTGACGCCCGCGGACCCCGGCAGCGCGAGCGTCGCGACGCCCGAGCCGGCCTGCGCGAGCAGCGCGTCGACGTGCCCGTGGTAGCAGCCGGCGAACTTGACGACCTTGTCGCGCCCGGTCCACGCGCGGGCCAGGCGCAGCGCCGTCATCGTCGCCTCGGTGCCGGTGGACACGAGCCGCACCCGCTCGGCCATCGGCACGCGGTCGCGGATCTCGTCGGCGAGCTCGACCTCCGTCGTCGTCGGGGCGCCGAAGCCGAGGCCGCGCGCGGCGGCGTCCTGCACCGCTGCGACGACGAGCGGGTGCGCGTGACCGAGCAGCGCGGGTCCCCACGAGCCGACGAGGTCGACGTACGACCGGCCCTCGACGTCCGTGACGTACGCGCCCTCGGCGGACGCGAGGAACCGGGGGGTGCCGCCGACCGAGCCGAACGCGCGGACGGGTGAGTTCACACCGCCCGGCACGACGGCTGTCGCGTGCGCGAACGCCTCGGCGCTCGTGGCCGCCCACGCGGGGCCGGACCCGGGCGCGGGAGTCCTGGTGTCGTCCTCCACCTGCGTCATCACCGCTCCTCCGCCAGCCACCCGGCCAGCTCCGTCGCCCAGTAGGTCAGCACCGCATCGGCACCCGCCCGGCGGATGCTGAGCACCGACTCGGTGACTGCACCTCGACGAGCGACCCACCCCTGCGCGGCCGCGGCCTCGATCATCGCGTACTCGCCTGAGACCTGGTACGCCCAGACAGGTACGGGAGAGGATGCCGCGACGTCGGCCAGCACGTCCAGGTACGACATCGCCGGCTTCACCATGACGACGTCCGCACCCTCCGCGACGTCGATCGCGACCTCGCGCGCCGCCTCGCGGCGGTTCGCCGGGTCCATCTGGTACGTGCGCCGGTCGCCGTCGAGCTGCGACTCGACGGCCTCCCGGAACGGCCCGTAGAACGCCGACGCGTACTTCGCGGCGTAGGCGAGCACCGCGACGTCGGTGCGGCCCTCGCCGTCGAGGGCGTCGCGGACGACGGCGACCTGGCCGTCCATCATCCCGCTGAGGCCCAGGAGGTGGGCGCCGGCCTCGGCCTGCGCGAGCGCCATCGCCGCGTACCGCTCGAGCGTCGCGTCGTTGTCGACCTCGCCGGTCGCCGTGAGGACGCCGCAGTGACCGTGGTCGGTGAACTCGTCGAGGCAGAGGTCCGCCTGGACGACGAGCGCGTCCCCGACCTCGGCGACGACGTCGGTGATCGCGCGGTTGAGGACGCCGTCCGGGTCGGTCGCGCCCGTCCCGAGCGCGTCGCGGTGCCGCGGGACGCCGAAGAGCATGACGCCGCCGAGCCCGGCCTCCGCGGCCCGCGCGGCCTCCCGGCGCAGCGAGTCCGGCGTGTGCTGGAGGACGCCCGGCATCGACGTGATGGGCCGCGGCTCGTCGAGACCCTCGCGGACGAACAGCGGCAGGACGAGGTCGGCGGGGTGCAGCCGGGTCTCGGAGGTGAGGCGGCGCAGCGCGGGTGTGCCGCGCAGGCGTCGGGGGCGGAGCCGGCCGGGGGTGGGGACGGTCATGAGGGGATCTCCGGGGTGGTGGACGAGTGGCCGGCGACGAGCGTCGTGAGCGCGTCGACGAGGCCGGTGAGGGTCTGCCGCTCGGCGACGGCGTCGACCCGCAGGCCGAGCCGGTGCGCCTCCGCGGCGGTGCTCGGGCCGATGACGACGACGCGGGTGCCGGTCGGTGGTGGGCCGAGGTGGTCGAGCAGGGCCCGCACGCTGCTCGCGGACGTGAGCAGCGCGGCGTCGACCCGCCCGGCGGACCAGACGGCCGCGACCTCGGGCGGCGGTGGCCCGGCGGGAACCGTCCGGTAGACGACGAGGTCGTCGACGTGCCACCCGGCGGCGGTGAGGCCGTCGGCGAGCGTCGGTGCGGCGAGGTCGCCGCGCGGGAAGAGCGTGCGGTGGGC
>JAEXEM010000461.1 GCA_023401045.1 Actinomycetes bacterium | reverse complement strand
GCCCACGGGTCGGTCGTCGAGCGCGACCGCAGCCAGGCGAACGCCGCGGCGCCCGCGCCGAGCACACCGGCGACGACCCAGAACACCTTCGCGCCGCTGCGCGACCTCTCCTGGGCGGCGGCCTCCTTCGCGGCCCTGCGCGCCGCCTTGGCGACCTTGCCCGACTGCTTGCCGGCCTGCACCGCCGCGACGTCGGCGGCGCGCTCGACCTGGGCACCGGCGCGGGCGGCGGCCTCGTTGACGGCGGCGACGAGCTTGGGGATGAGCTCGTCGACGAGCTTGTCGTGCGCCGTGTCGATGGCGGGGGTCGCGCGCTGCGCGGCCTTCTCGACCTGCGGCGCCGCGCTCTTCACGCTCTCCCGGTAGAGCTGCTCGAGCCGGGGGGTCAACCACTCGACGAACGCCTCGACCCGAGGTGTCGTCCACTCCTTGGCCTGCCCCGCGGCGTCGGAGGCGCGGTGCGCCGCGCCCTTGGCGCCGTCGGCGAGCACCGCGCCGAGGCCGGCGGCCTGGCCCTTGAGGCGCTCGGTGTCGACGTCGATCTTCGGACGATGGGTCATGTGCCACTCCCGCGCTGGTCTCGGCTGGTCGGTGGGGTCACAACTGGCTTGCCCGACGCTGTGACCTCACACTCTGCCACCGACCGGCGCGTCGTGCCCGGTACGGCGGTCCTCGTCGCCCGGACGTGCCGTGCGCGTGCGTGGGTCCCGGGTGCCAGACTTGGACCCATGTTCGCCACCATCCACACGTCCGCCGGTGACATCCGGGTCGAGCTCTTCGAGAACCACGCGCCGCGTACCGTCGAGAACTTCGTCGGTCTGGCGAAGGGGACCGTCGAGTGGACCGACCCGTCCACCGGCGCCACCCGCAACGACCCGCTCTACAAGGACGTCGTCTTCCACCGCGTCATCCCGGGCTTCATGATCCAGGGCGGCGACCCGCTGGGGAACGGCCGCGGCGGCCCGGGCTACACCTTCGACGACGAGATCCACCCCGAGCTGACGTTCTCGGAGCCCTACCTGCTCGCGATGGCGAACGCCGGCAAGCGTCTCGACCCGGTGACCGGCCGCCCGGGCGGCACCAACGGCTCGCAGTTCTTCATCACGGTCGACGCCACGACGTGGCTCAACGGCAAGCACACGATCTTCGGCAAGGTCGTCGACGAGGAGTCGAAGAAGGTCGTCGACGCCATCGTCTCGACGCCGACGCGCCCCGGTGACCGTCCGGTGCAGGACGTCACCATCACGTCGGTGACGGTGGAGGACTGACATCAGCGGTCCGATCGAGCCGGGCGGCCCTGTGACGGGGCCGTCCGGCGTGCCCGGGGGTGAGCAGGCGCCGGTGTGCCCGCGGCACCCGGACCGGGTGTCCTACGTGCGCTGCCAGCGCTGCGGCCGGCCCGCGTGCCCCGAGTGCCAGCGTCCGGCCGCGGTCGGTGTGCACTGCGTCGACTGCGTGGCCGAGGCCGCGCGGACGGCGCCGGAGAACCGGACCGTCCTCGGCGGGCGGGTGCGCGGCGGGCGCCCCGTCGTCACGCTGACGATCATCGCGCTGTGCGTCGTCTCCTACGTCGCCCAGCTGACGGTCGCGGGGTGGACGCAACGCTGGGCCTTCAGCCCGGTCGCCGGTTCGGTCGAACCGTGGCGGTTCCTCACGGCCGCGTTCCTGCACTCGCCGCGGCAGATCTTCCACATCGTCCTCAACCTCGTGGCGCTGTGGATGGTCGGTCCCTACCTCGAGCAGGCCCTGGGGCGGGCGCGCTTCGCCACCCTCTACGTGCTGAGCGCGGTCGGTGGCTCGGTCGGCGCGGTGCTCCTCAGCCCGGTGACCGACGGGTGGTACGGCGCGATGGTCGGTGCGTCGGGGGCGGTGTTCGGCCTCTTCGGGGCGGTGCTCGTCGTCCTGCGCCGCCTCGGCCGGGACGCCGGCCCGATCCTCGGCATCATCCTGCTCAACGGCGTCATCGGCTTCGTCGTGCCGGGCATCGCGTGGGAGGCGCACCTCGGCGGGCTCGTCGTCGGCGCGGCTCTCGGGGCCGCGTACGCGTACGCCCCGCGGGCGCGGCGCGCGCTGGTCGGGTGGGCGGCGCCGGTCGCGCTGCTCGTCCTCATGACCGCGGCCACGTGGGCGGTGTACCGCAGCGTCGGGCTGCTCTGACCGGTCCCGGCTGAGGCGACACCGCTCACCAGCACTGCTCACAGGTGTGGAATTACACCGCTGTAGTTATCCACAGCTCTGTGCACGGGTTGTGGACGACGAACTGCGGGCGATGTGGACGAGGCTGTGAGCACCGGGTGCTCACAGCCTCGTGGAGGGCGCCGCGCGGCGCCGGGGACCTCAGGTCAGCGCCAGCGCGTCAGCATCCCGAAGCCGACGATGATGATCGCGAAGCCGATCCCGAGGTTCCACTGCGAGATCCCCGGGATCGGGAACGCGGCGCTCGACAGGTACGTGACGACGAGCCACACGAGCCCGAGGATCATGAGACCGAGCGAGACCGGCAGGAACCAGCGCGGCAGGGGCTTGGGCGGCGAGGCCTTGGTCGGCGGCGGGGTGTACGCCGCCTTCTTGCGCGACTTCGACTCAGGCACGGGCGGGGCTCCTGTCTGCAACGGTGCGATGGCGCGGGCCGTCGACGTCCCCCGGACGGTCGACCCTCGGCCACCCGGGACACCGGGCGTCGTCACCCGCGGACCGTCTCGGCGTGACGCCGAACGTGACCTAGCGTAGTGCCGTCGTCCCGCCGCCCGTGCGCGGATGCACCCGGAGGGAGTCGCGTGACAGACCACGGCCACGGAGCGGCCCCCGGAACGCCCTCCCGGCGGCCCGCCGGGACGGTCCGCCCGGTCACCCGCCGGGCGCGGGCCGCGGTGACGGTCGGGCTCGTCCTCGCGCTCTCGGGGCTCCTCTTCACGGTGAGCGCGCGCACCGCCGACGCGGGGTCACGTCACCCCCTCGACCTGTCCGAGCTCACGCAGCAGCGTGCCGCCACGGTCGAGCGGCTCTCCGGGGAGGTCGACGAGCTGCGGGCCGAGGTCGAGCGGCTCACCGCCGAGCAGAACGCGCTCGCCGGGCGCCCCGCGCTCGCGCCCGCCCCGGGGGACCTCGTCGCCGGTGGGTCCGTACCGGTGAGCGGGCGCGGGCTCGTCGTCGCGCTCGACGACGCCCCGATCGACTCCCGTCGCGACGGCGTCAACGTCGACCTGCTCGTCGTCCACCAGCAGGACATCCAGGCGGTGATGAACGCGCTGTGGGCCGGCGGTGCCGAGGCCATGGGCCTCATGGACCAGCGCGTCGTCTCGACCACCGGCGTGCAGTGCCAGGGCAACGTCCTGCGCCTGCACGGCCGCATGTACTCCCCGCCGTTCGTCATCAGCGCCGTCGGTGACCCCGACGCGCTGCGTGCCGCCCTCGACGACGACCCCGACGTGCGGACGTACGTCCGCCAGGCCGGGCAGCTCGGCCTCGGCTGGGACGTCGAGCGGCGGGACTCGGTGTCGCTCCCGGCCTACTCCGGGGCCACCGAGCTCACGTGGGCGCAGGTCCCGGACGACGTCGAGGCCCTGCCGGGCAGCGGCACGCCGGCCGCCCGTGAGGAGAGCCTCGGGTGAGCGCCGTCGACGTGGGCGCGGGGCGCGCACCGGCGCACGCGCGACCGCGCCGCGGTGCCGGCGCCGGCTACGCCGTCGTCGGGGTGCTGGGGGAGCTGCTCATCACCCTCGGCGTGCTCCTCCTCGGGTTCCTCGCGTGGCAGCTGTGGTGGACCGACGTCGAGGGGAACGCCGCGCAGGCGGAGGTCGTGCGGGAGATGGACTTCGCGCCGCCGCCGGCCCAGCCGGACGCCGCCGGCCTGCTCGTCGCCGAGCCGCGCCACGACGAGCCGCCGGTCATCGACGCCGAACCCGCGGTCGGCACGAGCTTCGCGCAGCTCATCGTGCCGCGGTGGTCCGGCGAGCCCGCACGTCCGGTGAGCCAGGGCACGTCCCGCGCCGTCCTCGACACCCTCGGGATCGGCCACTACGAGGGCACCGCGATGCCGGGGGGCGTCGGCAACTTCGCGCTCGCCGGGCACCGGGTGACCTACGGCAAGCCCTTCAACCGCGTCGAGGAGCTGGAGGTGGGCGACCCGGTCGTCGTGCGCACCGCGGACACCTGGTACGTCTACCGGGTGACCTCGACCCAGGTCGTCCTCCCGCGGGACGTCGCGGTCATCGCACCCGTCCCGGACCGGCCCGGCGAGGAGCCGACCGAGCGGTCCATCACGCTGACGACGTGCCACCCGATGTTCTCCGCACGCGAGCGGTACGTCGTGCACGGGGTGCTCGACCACTGGGCGCCCGTCTCGAGCGGCACCCCGGCGGTGCTGCTCGGATGACCAGCGGTCGGGACGCCCCGTGGACCGGGGCGACGGGAGGTTCATGATGTACGGATGGCTGTGGCGGCACCTGCCGGGGCCGACGCCTGTGCGGGTCCTGCTCGCGGCGGCGCTCGTGGCCGCGGTGCTCGTCGCCTGCTTCCTCTGGGTGTACCCCGCGGTCGCCCCGTACATGCCGTTCAACGACACCACGGTGGGTGAGTGATGACCCGGATCCTCGTCGTCGACAACTACGACTCGTTCGTCTACACGATCGTCGGCTACCTGCAGCAGCTCGGCGCCACGACGGACGTCGTGCGCAACGACGCCGTGCCGCCCGCCGCCGAGCGTGCGCAGTACGACGGCGTGCTCGTCTCGCCGGGCCCGGGCACGCCCGCGGAGGCCGGGCAGAGCATGCAGGTCATCCGGGACTGCGCCGCGTCGGGCACCCCCATGCTCGGCGTGTGCCTCGGCCACCAGGCCCTCGGGGAGGTCTTCGGCGGCACGGTGACGCACGCGCCCGAGCTCATGCACGGCAAGACGAGCCCGGTCGAGCACGACGGGGTGGGCGTGCTGTCCGGCCTGCCGACGCCGTTCACGGCCACGCGGTACCACTCGCTGGCCGTCGTCGACGGCACGTTCTCCGACGAGCTCGAGGTCACCGCGCGGACCCACGGCATCGTCATGGGGCTGCAGCACCGCGAGCTGCCGCTGCACGGCGTGCAGTTCCACCCCGAGTCGGTGCTCACCGAGGGCGGGCACCGTCTGCTCGCCAACTGGCTGGCCGTCTGCGGCGACGAGGCAGCCGTACAGCGGTCGGAGGGCCTGCACCCGCTCGTGCGGCTCTGAGTCGACGGGCGGCGGGCGCCGCCCGAGGACGCCCCCCGAGGACGACGACGGCCCGGTGACCTCAGGTCACCGGGCCGTCGTGCTCCTGCGTCAGTCCGTCGTCGACGACGCCGACGGGGACGGCGTGGGGACGTTGCCGCCGTTGCGCGGCCCCTTCGAGATCCGCAGCGTCACCTGCTGGTCGCGGGCGATCCGGGTACCGCTCGACGGGTCGCTCGAGACGACGGTGCCGGCGTCGAGGTCGGAATCGACGTCCTCCCGGCGCACCGACGTGAGCCCGGCCGCCTGGAGGAGCTGCACGGCCTGGTCGTAGGTGAGCCCCCGCAGGTTGTTGGGGACGGTCGCCGTCGAGGGGGCCGTCGCGACGTCGAGGGTGACCGCCGTGCGCTGCGGCACGGGCTGCCCGCCGGGACGGCTCTGGGCGACGACCTCACCCTCGGGGCGGTCGGACTCGACCTCGCGCGTGCTCACCTGGAGCCCGGCGTCCTGGAGCGCCTTCGTCGCGTCCTCGACGTTCTGCCCGACGACGTAGGGGACGACGACCTGCCCGGACGAGACGTAGAGCGTCACCTTCGTGCCGGCGGAGACCGCGGTGGTGGCCGGGGGGTCCGTCTTCGTCACGCGCCCCTCCTCGACGGTCGGGGAGTCCTCCGGCTTCGGTGCCCCGGCCACCGCGAGGCCGACCTCCTCGAGGAGCCGCTCGGCCTCCTCGGCGGTGCGTCCGGAGACGTCGGGCACGGTGACCTCGGACGGACCGGTGGAGATGAAGACCTTGACCTCGGTCTCCTTGTCGACCTCCGTGCCCTCGGCCGGGTCGGTGCCGATGACCTGGCCCTTCGGCACGCCGTCGCTCGCCTGCTCGGCACGGACGGGCAGCAGGTCCGCCTCGCGGATCGCGGCAAACGCCTCCTCCTCGCTCATGTTGGCGACGCCGGGGACCGTCGTCGTCGGTTCCACGGGCGGCGAGGCGTTGTTGATGAGGGCGAAGACGATGCCACCGACGGCGAGGACCGCGATCGCGGCGAGCACCCAGATGAGCCAGGGGCGCTTCTTCTCCTCCTCCTCGGGGCCGGCGGGCTGCTGCGCGGTACCGATCCCGGTGCCGCCCCACGGCATCGTCTGCGGCGGCATGGCCTGCGTCGCGGCCATCGGCGGTGCCATCACCTGCGTGGCCTCCGCCGCGGGCACGGTCGCGAGGGCGGCGCCGACTGCCGGGGCACCGACGTGCCCGCCGCGCAGCACGGCCTCGAGGTCGGCGCGGAACTCCGCAGCCGTCGAGTAGCGCGCGTCGCGCTCCTTGGCGAGCGCCTTGAGGGTGATGCGGTCGAGCGCCTCGGGGACGTCCGCCGCGATCGAGCTCGGGACCGGCGGCATCTCGCGCACGTGCTGGTAGGCGACCGCGACGGGCGAGTCGCCGACGAACGGCGGACGGCCGGTGAGCAGCTCGAAGAGCAGGCAGCCGGTGGAGTACAGGTCGGAACGGGCGTCGACCTGCTCGCCGCGCGCCTGCTCGGGGGACAGGTACTGCGCCGTCCCGATGACGGCCTGCGTCTGCGTCATCGTCGCCGCGGAGTCCGCGACCGCCCGCGCGATGCCGAAGTCCATCACCTTGACGGCGCCGGTCGGCGTGATCATGACGTTCGCGGGCTTGATGTCCCGGTGGACGATGCCTGCGTGGTGCGAGTACTCGAGCGCCGACAGGACGCCGGCGGTGATCTCCACGGCCTCGTCGATGGGCACCGCGTGGCCGTCGCGCAGGATGTCCCGCACGGTGTGGCCCTCGACGTACTCCATGACGATGAACGGCACGTGCGCGATCGTGCCGGTCGGCTCGGTGAAGACGTCCTCACCGGTGTCGTAGACCGCGACGATCGCGGGGTGGTTGAGCGCCGCGGCAGCCTGCGCCTCGCGCCGGAACCGGTTCTGGAACGACGGGTCGCGTGCGAGGTCGGAGCGCAGGATCTTGATGGCCACGGTGCGACCCAGGCGGGTGTCGTGGCCGATGTGCACCTCGGCCATGCCACCGCGCCCGATGAGCTCGCCGACCTGGTACCGGCCGGCCAGGATGCGGGATCCGTCGTCCACCACTAGGCGTCCTTCACTTCCGTCGATCGAGGGTGCGCAGGCGTCGTACGCGCCGCGTCTGCCAGGTCGGACCTGCTGCCCCCGTCGTGCTCTGCGGGCATCATCGCACCCGCCGCACCGCCACGAGGGTAGTCCGCCACGATGGTCGTCCCGCCCTCGGGGACGTGACCGTCCCCGAGGAGGCGGTCCGCGAGGGCCGCGCCGAGCAGCGCCACGAGGACGAGCGCGAGCACGACGAGCGGCAGCCGGAGCCGCCGCGACCAGCCGACGGCGGCCGCGAGCAGCGCGCTCGACGGGCCGTCGGGAGCAGAAC
>JAEXEM010000433.1 GCA_023401045.1 Actinomycetes bacterium | reverse complement strand
GTGTCCGGCGTGGCCCCCGGCGAGCCGTCCGGCGACGGCTCGGCCGACGGGCCGCCGTCGGGGGAGGGCGTCGAGGAGGGGCCGACCACCGTCGTCGTCACGGTCGTGCTGCCCGTGAACACCGCGCCGGTCCGCCCGACCTCCGGTGCCGCGGCCAGGGCGACCGCGAGCAGGACGAGCACGGCGAGGCGCAGCCACGTGCCCCGGTCGGCGGTGCGCACGCGGTCAGTCGAGGAGGAGCGCATCGAGCCTCCTGTCCTGGCGCACCGGCCGTCCGGCGGCGCGGCGGCGGGCGGCGAGCACGGCCATGAGCTCGAGGGTGGCGAGCGCGAGCAGCGGGGGCACGAGCATCGTCGCGCGCCCCTGCGCCGAGCCGGCCCACGTGAGCGCCGTGCCCCACCCCCGGTGCGTCTCGAGCAGGACGCCGCGGACCCGCTCCACCGGTGTCGCGTTGACGTCCGGCTGCGGGTTGGCGTCGCCCTGGGTCCGCACGTAGGCCTGCATGACCGGCTCGCCCGTCTCGTCGAGCACGGGCACCGCCGGGCCCCCGTCCCCGGGGTCCTCCATCGCGGGCAGCCGGTGCAACGACACGATGCGGTGGGTGACGAGACCGGTCGCGCCGACCGGCTGGAACGTGACGACGAGCCCCGGCTTGAGCTCCGACGGGTCGGACACCGAGCGCAGCACGACGACGTCGCCGGCGGCGAAGCGCGGCTCCATCGAGCCCGAGGTGACGACGAGCAGCCGCTGTCCCTGCGCCTGGAACCACAACGGCACCCCGAGGGACGCGAGGTAGGCGAGCGTCCCCGCGGCGACGACGGCCCACAGCGCGGCCCGCACGGCGCGCCGTCGTGCCGGTACCCGCGGCCGGACGACGCGGCGCGGTGCGCGGCGCTCGACGAAGGGCTGGACCGTCGTCACCGGCTCAGTTGTTGACGGTCTGCTCGGAGTCGAGCACGAGCGACAGCGCGACGGACGTGTCCTGGTAGTCGTTGCCCGCGTCGCGCGCCATGTGCACCTCGAGGCACAGCGTCTCGGCACCCGTGACCGCGACGAGCGTGCGGTCCCCGGACTGGGCGCCGGTCGCCGGGTCACCGACGACCGCGACCTGCTCGCCCGGCAGCCCGAACGCGCCGTCGGCCGCCGGGACCCGCCCGAGCTCCCGGGCGGAGGTGACCGAGTCGAGCGTGCACGTCGCGTCCTCGAGCACCCGCAGCCGGAGCTGGTCGCGCAGGTCCGCGCCCGCGGCCGAGGTCGAGGCGGCCGACATGCTCAGCGCGTACCGCAGCTCGAGGGACCCGGTGTTGCGGACCGTGAGCGGCGCGACGACGGTGCCTCCGGGGGCGAGGCCGCCGACGGGCATCGTCAGCTCGGCCCCGCCCGCCTCGAGGACGAGCGTGCCGGTGCTGAGGGCACCGGTGAGCGGGTCGGCGTCGGTGAACACCGCGGCCGTCGTCAGCGACGTCGCCCCGACCCCCGCGAGCACGAGGATCGCGCCCGTGGCCCAGGCGCGGTGGCGCCGTGCGAGGTCCTCGCGCGAGGGGGCCGGGTCGATCATCTCCTCGATGAGCTCGTCCATCATCGGCGCTGGGTCCTTCCCGGGAGGTCCCCGTGGCGGTGGGTGGGCGCACGAGGGGGTGTCGGTGGTATCGGCAGGTGGTTCAGGCGGTCTGAGCGGTTCGACCGGTATTCACTCGTTCCGGTGATATGACGGCTCCGTCCCGCGGGTGCACCTCGTCCGCCGGCAGCGGGTGCGCCCAGAGGAAGCCCTGCGCACGGTCGACCCCGAGACGCGCGAGCGTGCGGGCCGTGGCCTCGTCCTCGACGCCCTCGGCGACGACGCGCAGCCCGAACGAGTGCGCGAGCTCGACCATCGCCTGGACGACGACCTCGGAGCCGTCGTGGCCACCCTCGCCGAGGTCGGAGACGAAGAGGCGGTCGATCTTCAGCTCGTCGACGGGCAGGTCACGCAGCAGCGAGATCGACGTCGTGCCGGTACCGAAGTCGTCGATCGCCACCCGCACCCCGAGGTCGTCGAGGCGGTGGAGCACCGGGACGACGCGGGACCGGTCGGCGACGAGGGCGGTCTCGGTGATCTCGATCTCGAGGAGGGACGCGTCGACCTCGTGCTCGGCGAGGAGCTGCTCGATCGTCGTGACGACCGCCGGGGAGGCGACGTCGTGGGCGGAGAGGTTGACCGCGACCGGCACCGCGTCCTCGCCCCACCGGGCGAGCTGGCGCACCGACTCGGCCAGCGCGAACGCCGTCACCTGGTGGATGAGGCCGGACTGCTCGGCGAGCGGCACGAAGACGCCCGGCGGCAGCAGCCCGCGCGCCGGGTGCCGCCAGCGGATGAGGGCCTCGTACCCGACGGTCCCGTGGGAGCCGAGGTCGATCTTCGGCTGGTAGTGCATCTCGAGCTCGCAGCCGGTCTCGTCCCGGGCGTCGAGCGCGCTGTGCAGCTCGCCGAGCAGGACGAGCCGTGCCGGCGACGAGTCGTCCGCGTCCGGCGAGTACACCGCGACGCCGGTGCGGTGCTGCTTGGCCGCGTACATGGCGATGTCCGCGGTGCGCATGAGGGAGGACGCGTCCGCGGCGTGGTCCGGCAGGCACGCGACGCCGATCGACGGCTCGACGTGCAGCGCGAGGCCACCGAGCTCGAACGGGCGCGTGAACAGGCCCCGGACGCGCTGTGCGAGCCGCTCGGCGTTCGACACCGTCCGCACGTCCGGCAGGAGGATGGCGAACTCGTCGCCCCCGAGGCGCGCGACGACGTCGTCGTCCCGCAGCGCGTCGCGCAGCCGGTCCGCGACCTGCTGGAGCAGCTCGTCGCCGTGGTCGTGGCCGAGCGTGTCGTTGATGTCCTTGAACCGGTCGATGTCGAGGAGGATGAGCCCGACACGCGTGCCCTCCTCGCCGACGCGGTCGATCGCGCGACGCATCTGGTCGGCCAGCAGCCGGCGGTTCGGCAGCCCGGTGAGCGAGTCGAGCAGCGCGAGGCGGGCGTTCTCCAGCGCGGTCGCCCGCAACCGGCTCGAGGTCGTCCCGACGATGCGGAAGAGCAGCAGCCAGAGGACGAGGAGCCCGCCGGCGGTGGCGACGGCGACGGTGCGGGTCGTCGCGGCGAGCGTGCGCTGCGTCGTCGTGTGGTCGAGCATGACCTCGACGACACCGACCGGCTCGCCGGGCCGCGCGTCCGCCGCCAGGTCGGGCGTCGCGGTGCCGGTGACGAGGACGGGGACGTAGACGTCGAGGACGGTGTGCTGCGCCGCTGCCGCCGCCTCGGCGCGCACGTCGGGCTGGACGATCCCGTGCGGGCCGCCGCCGGTCATCACCGCGGTGAACCGGTCCTGGTGGGGCAGGCCCGTCGCCGCGTCGTCGGAGGAGTGCATGAGCCGCCCGTCGGCGCTCCACAGCCGCAGCTCGACGAGGTCGGCGGCGAACCCGGCCGTCGCGTCGACGACGCCCTCACGCTCGGGTCCCGAGAGCACACCGGTGACGAACGCCGACGAGGGCACGACGGCCGCCGCGTGGTCCGCCACCCACGTCGCCGCGAGCGTGCCGTCCCGCAGGGCCTGGTCGCGCATCTGTGCGGACGTGACGACGACGAGCACGACACCGAGCACCGTCATGCCGAGCAGGCTCACGACGGCGAACCGGCGTGTGAGGCTGGCTCGGGGGCGTCCAGGTGCCACGTCCACCTCGCGGTCCGGGACCCGGGCGGGGGGCCGGGTGCTCCACGTGCAGGGTAAACCGGACGTACGTCCCGATCACGTACCGACCGGGCGCGTCGGGAACGTCCGGCACGTCGCGGCTGTTGGCACGGACGGCACCGCAGCGGTGCCAGGGGAGGAGAGGACCCGTGGGCTACCCCGTGGAGAAGACCGAGGAGCAGTGGCGGCTCGAGCTGGAGCCGCAGGAGTTCGCCGTGCTGCGCCGGGCGGGCACCGAGCGCGCCTGGACCGGTGCGCTGCTCGACGAGCACCGGGAGGGCGTCTACCGCTGCCGGGCGTGCGGCAACGAGCTCTTCCGGTCGGAGACGAAGTTCGACTCGCACTGCGGCTGGCCGAGCTTCTTCTCGCCGCTCGCCGGCGACCGCGTCGAGCTGCTGCGCGACGACAGCCTCGGCATGCAGCGCACCGAGGTGCGCTGCGCGCGGTGCGGATCGCACCTCGGCCACGTCTTCGACGACGCGCCGCAGACCCCGACCGGGGACCGGTACTGCATGAACTCCGTCAGCCTGACGTTCGAGCCGGCGGCCGCGCCGGAGGGTGCGTCGGACCCGGCGGCCGGGCGGTGAGCGGCCCGTGCGGCCGACGGAGTGACGACACGCCGCGACACGCCGTCGACCGACGGGAATGTCCCCCGGAATGATGCTGAAGCCGGGCGCTTCGGATGCCGATAATGCCGGTGTGGACGAGGTCCTGACGGTACGGCGATGGCGGCGGTACGGCGCCGATCGTCTCTACGTCACGCACGAGACCGGCAAGCAGGTCGGCTCGGTCGACCTGCAGTCCGGCGAGGTCGTGGCGGAGGACCCGCTCCTCGAGGAGCGCGTGCGCCGTGCCGCGCAGGCCTACCTGCGCTCCGACGTGCCCGAGCTCGTCCTGCCCGTCACGTCCGAGCTCGCGTCGCTCGACGCGCTCGCGGGTGGGGACGGCGACGCCGGCCGCGTGCTGCGCGGCAGCTCGGTGACGGCGCGCCTCGACCGGCTGGCCGACGAGGGCTGGCAGGCCGTGCACGACGTCCCCCTCGGACGGCAGGGCTCGGTCGTCGAGCACCTGCTCGTCGGCCCCGGCGGCCTGTTCACCGTCTCCGAGCGCGACCACCACGGCAGCCACGTGCGGGCCGCGGCGCGCACCATCCACGTCGACGGCCGCGCCGTGCCGTACCTGCGCGACGCGCGCCTCGAGGCGGCCCGGGTCCAGGGCCTGCTGCAGTCCGTCGGGTGCAGCGGCGTGTCGGTCCGTGCGGTCCTCGTCGTCACCGGCGACCTCGAGCGCGACGTGCAGGACCCGCCGCAGGACGCGCTCGTCGTCGCCCGGCACGAGGTGCCGAACGTGTTCCGCCGGCTGCCGGTGCGGCTCGACGCCGCACGCGTCTCGGCGATCGCGACGCTCGCGCGCCGACGGACGACCTGGGTGCGCTGACCTGCGCTGCGCCACCATGGGGGCATGAGCGACGACCCCGTGCTGCGCCTGGAGACCGAGCTGGTGCTCCTGCTGCGCCGTGCACGCGCCGCGTCGGCCGCCGTCGCGCGCGCCGTCCACCCCGAGCTCGACGCCCCGGCGTACCTCC
>JAEXEM010000272.1 GCA_023401045.1 Actinomycetes bacterium | reverse complement strand
TCGCCGCACCGCACGTGCTCGTCCTCGACGAACCGACGAACCACCTGTCGGTCGGTCTCGTCGACGAGCTCACGGTCGCGCTGCGCGCGACGTCCGCGGCGGTCGTCGTCGCGACGCACGACCGGCGGCTGCGCGCGGACCTGCACGACTGGCCGACGCTCGACCTCGGCTGATCCCCGGCCTCGCCCTGCCTGCGGGCCGGGGCCGGCACGCGGCGGCTCAGGGCAGCCGGCCCGCCCACGCCATCGCCTGGCGCAGCAGCAGGCCCTGCCCGCCGTGCATCTCGACCTGCACCGCCTCGCTGCACGCCTCCTCCGGCGTGATCCACGCGAGGTCGAGGGCGTCCTGCTGCGGCCGGCAGTCGCCGGTGACGGGCACGACGTAGGCGAGCGACACCGCGTGCTGGCGGTGGTCGTGGTAGGGCGTGACCCCCGGGGTGGGGAAGTACTCGGCGACGGTGAAGGGCTGCGGCGATGCCGGCACCTGCGGCAGCGCGACCGGCCCGAGGTCCTTCTCGATGTGCCGCAGCAGCGCGTCACGGACCCGCTCGTGGTACATGACGCGCCCCGAGACGAGCGCCCGGGACATCACCCCGTCGCGCGTGACGCGCAGCAGCAGCCCGACGGCGACGACGTCGCCGGACTCGTCGACGCGCACCGGCACGGCGTCGACGTAGAGGATCGGCAGCTGGGACCGGGCGGCGGCGATCTGCTGCTCGGACAGCCACCCGGCCGGGCGCTCGGGCTGACGGGGGTACTCGGCTGACGCGGTCACCGTGCAGTTCTACCGTCTCCGGGGCCGTGGGGCGCACCCGGCCCGCGGAATACCCGCGCCCTCGCGTGCGCTGCAGGTCGTGGAACCCCTGCAGGACGGAGAGACCATCCATGGCCACCATCAACCTCACCGGCGCCACCGTCGCCGAGACCGTCAAGGACAACGACATCGTCCTCCTCGACTTCTGGGCCGACTGGTGCCCGCCGTGCCGCATGTTCGGCCCGGTCTTCGAGGCGTCGAGCGAGAAGCACCCGGACGTCGTCCACGGGAAGATCGACACCGAGGCCGAGCAGCAGCTCGCCGCCGAGCTGCAGATCACGTCGATCCCCACGCTCATGGCCTTCCGCGAGGGCGTCCTCGTGTTCAACCAGCCCGGTGCGCTGCGGGCCCCGGACCTGGAGTCCGTCGTGTCGGCCGTCAAGGCCCTCGACATGGACGAGGTCCGCGCGAAGATCGCCGAGCGCGCCGGCGCCTGACGCCTGCTCCCGGACGGGTCGCCCACCACCGGGGTGGGCGGCCCGTCCTGCGTTTGCGGCCGGGTGACGAGGTGCTTACGGTCGCTGGGATCGCTCTCAACGCAGCACGGCCGACGGGGGCCGTGCGGGGGGCGCTCCCGGCGCCGCAACGGAGCGGTGCCGAACAGACGGACGGCGGCGCGGCCCCCAGCCAGTGGCCCGCCGTCCTGGGGGCATCGACATGTCTGAGCTCAGCACACCCTTCTCACGTCTCGTAGCGGTCCCACGCGGCGTCCACCCTCGCACCCGGGAGGGTGCGCACGGGCGCCGCCGCGGCGTGGCGGCGGGCGCTGCGCTCACGCTCGTCGCGGCCGTGCTCCTCGGCGTTCCGGGGCCGGCGCAGGCCGCCGACGTGGTCCCCGTGGGGGCCGGGTCGTACGCGGCCACGCCGGTCGGGCCGACGCCCGAGGGCTGCGACGCGGTCGAGGCCGACCCGCGCTCCGCGCTCACCGACGACGCACCGGCGGGTGCGCTGCCGACGAACGACTGGTGGTCGTCGCTGCTCTACAAGCGGCTCGACTGCCGGATGAGCGAGCCGCTGCACGCCCACCCCTCCTCGTTCCGCCCGACACCCGGCGGTCTCGGCGTCTCGACGCCGCGGGAGGCGACGCTCTCGGGCACGCCCGGCGGCATCGGCGAGTTCCACTTCACGTACGCCGAGGACGTCGTCGTCGGCGTCGCCGGGCTCGACGCACCGGTGGCGAAGGTCGCCGACTGGACCGACTGGACCGTCACCGCCGACTGGGACGACGGCACCCGCAACCTGCGCGCGACGATCGGCCACGGGCTGCCGACGTCCTGGTACCACGTGAGAGGAGGCGACGCCGTGCTCTCCTCGACCCGCGACGTGCGGGTGTGGACCCGCGACGGCGGGACCCTCGGGTTCACCGCCAACGGGCACGACTACGCGGCGTTCGCCCCCGGCGGGTCGTCGTGGCAGGTCTCCGGCTCGACCATGCGCTCGTCCCTGGCCGGCAAGGGGTACCTCGCGCTCACCGCCCTCGCGACGCCCGCCGGGGCGGACGACACCGCCCGGCGCGCGGCGCTGCGGGAGGTCGCCGGGTCGGCGTTCGCCGAGGTGACGAGCACCCGTGCGGACTACCGGTACGACGCGGCGAGCGCCACGGTCCGCACGACGTACACGCTCGGCACGACGGCCCTCGAGGGCGACCCGGACGGCCCGGTCGTCGCGCTCTACCCGCACCAGCAGCGGTACCTCACGGCCGTCGACGGCGACGAGCTCGACGTCACCTACCCGAGCCCGCGCGGCACGATGACCGCCTACGCCGGGACGACGTCCTTCACGACGAGCACACCCTTCACGGGCGTGCTGCCGGAGGTCCCGGCCGTCGCCACCGCGACCGGGGACGCCCGCGCCACGCTCGACGGGCTGCTCGCCGAGGTCGCGGCCGACCCGCTGCCGATCCTGCGGGCGGACACGTACTGGACCGGCAAGGCCCTGGGACGGGCCACGCGCATCATCGAGATCGCCGACCAGCTCGGCCGCACCGACCTGCGCGACGCGGCGCTCGCGAAGGTGCGCGCCACCCTGACGGACTGGCTGACGGCCGACCCGGGCGAGACCGAGCAGCTCTTCGCGTACGACCAGCGCTGGGGCACCCTCATCGGGTACCCGGCGTCGTACGGCTCGGACACCGAGCTCAACGACCACCACTTCCACTACGGGTACTTCGTCGCGGCCGCCGCGACGCTCGCGCGCTTCGACCCCCAGTGGGCGTCGGACGGGCGCTACGGCGCCATGGTCGACCTGCTCATCCGGGACGCCGACGGGTACGACCGCTCCGACACGCGGTTCCCCTACCTGCGTGACTTCGACGTCTACGCGGGGCACGACTGGGCGTCCGGGCACGGCGCGTTCGTCGCCGGCAACAACCAGGAGTCGAGCTCGGAGGGCATGAACTTCGCCGGTGCGCTCGTGCAGTGGGGGGAGGCGACCGGGGACACCGCCGTGCGCGACGCCGGCGCCTACCTCTACGCGACGCAGGCCGCAGCGATCCAGGAGTACTGGTTCGACCGGGCCGAGGCCATCCCCGACGCGTTCGGGCACACGACCGTCGGCATGGTGTGGGGCGACGGCGGTGCGTACGCCACGTGGTTCTCCGCGGAGGCGGAGATGATCCAGGGGATCAACACCCTGCCCATCACCGGGTCGCACCTCTACCTCGGGCTGCGTCCCGACGACGTGCGCCAGAACTACGACGAGCTCGTGCGGGTCAACGGCGGCCCGCCGACCGTCTGGCAGGACATCGTCTGGTCCTACCTCGCGCTGGGCGACGGGGACCGTGCGCTGCAGCTGCTGCGCGCGAACCCCGGCTACCCCGTCGAGGAGGGGGAGTCGCGCGCCCACACGTTCCACTGGATCGCCAACCTCGCGGCGCTCGGCACGCTCGACCCGTCGGTGCGGGGCTCGAGCCCGCTGTCGGCGGTCTTCGTCGACGGCGGAAGGCGCACGTACGTCGCGGCGAACGTCACGTCCACCGCGCGGGCGGTCCGGTTCAGCGACGGCACGACGCTCCAGGTGCCGGCGGGGAAGACCGTGACGAGCGGGGCGCACACGTGGTCCGGTGGCGGCGCCGTCGGCGGGCCGGGAGCGAGCCCGACGCCCACGCCGACGCCCACCCCGAGCCCGACGCCGTCAGCGACGCGCACACCGACCCCGACGCCCACCCCGACGCCGACGCCGACGCCCACCCCGACGCCCACCCCGACCGCTGGTCCGCTCGAGCTGGCGCCGGGCACGGACGGCCGCTCCCTCGTGCCGGCACCTGCGCCGGCCGGGACGCTCACGCTGCCGCGTGCGCGCGGTGTCGACACCGCGACGGAGCCGCCGGACGCCGTCGTCCTCGTGCGTCGTGGGGTGACGGCTCGGGCCACCGGGGGCGCCACCGCGTTCGACCTCGGTCTCGACGCGGGGACCACCGTCGGCAACGGCACCCGGCTGTCGGTGAGCTACGACCTCACCGGCGACGGCACGTGGGAGCGCACCGAGGTCTACCGGTACTTCGCCACCGACCCGGTGCCCGGTGCGGAGCGGTACACGCAGCAGGTCGGGCTGGAACGGGCCGAGGGGACCCTCGGCGACCTGCGCGGCGGCACCGTGCGCGTCGCGCTGTGGAACGCCGTCGGGACGGGCACGACCGCGGTGCAGACGGCCGGGTCCGTGCTGCGGCTGCCCTTCCGCTGAGCCCGACGCGACGGGGCCGGGCCGGCGGGCCCGGCCTCGTCGTCGTGCGGGAGGCGGGACTCGAACCCGCACGCCCTTGCGGGCACCAGGACCTAAACCTGGCGTGGCTGCCGTTTCACCACTCCCGCGTGCGTGCCCGAGTGTGGCACGCGCGGCGGGTGGCGGGCGACGGGGACCGTCAGTCGATGCCGAGGTCCCGGCGCAGCTTGGCGACGTGCCCGGTCGCCTTGACGTTGTACTGCGCGAGCGTGACGACACCCTCGGGGTCGACGACGACGGTCGAGCGGATGACACCGGTGTACGTGCGGCCGTAGTTCGTCTTCTCGCCCCACGCGCCCCACGCCTCGAGCACCTCGTGCTCGGGGTCGGACAGCAGCGGGAAGGTGAGCGCCTCGTCCTGCGCGAAGCGCGCGAGCTTGTCGACCGGGTCCGGCGAGACGCCGACGACCGTGTACCCGGCGCCCGTGAGGGAGGCCAGGGAGTCGCGGAAGTCGCACGCCTGCTTCGTGCACCCCGGCGTGCCCGCCGCGGGGTAGAAGTAGACGACGACGGACCGGCCGCGCAGCTCGCTCAGCGACACGTCGTCACCGGTCGTGCTGGGCAGCGTGAAGTCGGGCGCGGTGTCGCCGACGACGAGACGGGGCACGGTCACTCCTGCGGGTCGGGGGCGGGGACGTCAGCCTACGTCGAGCCGGGGTAGCGTCGGCGGCGTGAGTGCACCGAGCGAGACCCCCCGCGCGGGCGACCTGCCCCTGCGCATGCTCAACGACCGCCTGCTCGTCGAGCTCGACTCCGACGCCGCCGAGCGGCGCACCGGCACCGGGATCCTCATCCCACCGACCGCTGCCATGGGCAAGCGGCTGGCCTGGGCGAACGTCGTCGCCGTCGGGCAGCACGTGCGCCAGCTCGAGGTCGGGGACCGTGTCCTGTTCGATCCCGAGGACCGTGCCGAGGTCGAGCTGACGGGCCGGACGTACCTGCTGCTCCGCGAGAAGGACGTCCACGGCGTCGCCGACCCGCGTGCGGCCGGTGAGGGGACGGGGCTGTACCTCTGACGCCCCGCATGTGAAAGTTTCGTGATCGAGGAGACCGGCACACCCTTGCCACGTCGTCGGCGCCCCTCGGTGGCCGATCATGAGGGCAGGCGCGAGACGGGACGGGACGAGATGGACGAGCTGCCGGGCGGCACGGACGGCTCCGAGGAGCGTGCGCTCCTCGAGGCCGTGCGTATCGAGAAGCCCCTCGACGAGGTGAGCGCCGACGCGGTCTCCGCGGGCGCGGCGCAGCACACGCAGGAGCTGCTCGCCGAGCACGTCCCCCTCACGCTGCTCGTCGACCTGCTCGCCCCCACGCGTGAGACGTCGGCGGAGATCATGGCTGCCGAGGGTCTGCCCGAGCAGGAGTGGTGGGCGGACCCGGAGGACGACGCCTCTCGACCGTGAGGGTGGTCACAGACGGCGCCGTGGAGGGGTTGCCGGTTCGCTCCCACCCCCCGCGTCCTGCTAATCTCATCCAGCCGCGCGCCTCTAGCTCAATTGGCAGAGCAGCTGACTCTTAATCAGCGGGTTCTGGGTTCGAGTCCCAGGGGGCGTACCAGCCGAAGGCCTCCGACCAGCAGACATGCCGGTCGGGGGCCTTCGTCGTACCGGCGCGCGTCCCGTCCGCGGCCCTGCCCGCTCACCGAGCGCCGTCGTCGGCCGCGGGCCACGATGGGGGCCCGGTGACGGACGGAGGCGTGATGGCAACGGTGCGTGAGCTCGACGTCGTGGTCGTCGGGGCGGGAGCAGTGGGGGAGAACGTCGCCGACCGGGCCGCGCGCACCGGTCTCGACGTCGCCGTCGTCGACTCCGGTCTCGTCGGCGGTGAGTGCTCCTACTGGGCGTGCATGCCGTCGAAGGCGCTGCTGCGGCCCGGTGACGTGCTCGCGGCCGCCCGGGCCGTGCCCGGGGTGACCGCCGGTCCGCTCGACGTCGCAGCCGTCCTCGCGCGTCGCGACGACGTCGCGTCGCACTGGGACGACGCGGGCCAGGTCGCCTGGCTCGACGGCGCCGGCCTCGGGCTGCTGCGCGGTCACGCACGGCTCAGCGTTCCGCGCACGCTCTGCGTCGCGACCGACGACGGCGAGGTCGAGGTGCGGGCGCGGCACGCGGTCGTCGTCGCGACCGGCTCGGTCGCGGTGGTCCCGCCGGTGCTGCGCGACGTCCGGCCGTGGACGAGCCGGGAGGCGACGTCCGCGCAGCACGTGCCGCGCAGGCTGGCGGTCGTCGGCGGGGGTGTCGTCGCCGTCGAGATGGCGACGGCGTTCGCGGACCTCGGCAGCGAGGTGACGGTGCTCGTGCGCGGCGACCGCCTGCTCCCGCACGCCGAGCCGTTCGCGGCGGAGGCGGTGGCTCGGGCTCTCGTCGGGCGCGGCGTCCGCGTCGCGCTCGGCGCGTCGGTGACCGACGCCGCCCGTGACGACGACGGCGTGCACCTCGTCGTCGCCCACGCGGCACCCGAGGGGCGCACCACCGAGGTCGCCCCCGAGCGGCTCACCGTCGACGAGGTGCTCGCGGCGACCGGGCGCCGCCCGGCGACGCAGGACCTCGGGCTCGAGACGGTCGGCCTCGCTCCCGGTGACCGGCTCGAGGTGGACGACCGCCTCCAGGTCGTCGGGGTCGACGGCGGGTGGTTGTTCGCGGCCGGCGACGTCACGGGGCGGACCGCGACGACCCACCAGGGCAAGTACGACGCCCGGGTCGTCGGGGACGTCATCGCCGCGAGGTTCGACCCGCGCCCCGAGGGCGAGGCGGCCGGGCCGGGCGTGCCGCGCGGCCTGTCCCGCGCCGGCGAGGTCGCCGCCACGCCGTGGAGCCGCTACCGCGCGACCGCCGACGTCGTCGCCGTGCCGCAGGTCGTGTTCACGCGGCCGCAGGTCGCCTGGGTCGGGCGGACCGAGGAGGTCGCCCGGCGGGAGGGGCTCGACGTCGAGGTCGTCGGCTACGACATGGGGCAGGTCGCGGGTGCGTCGGTGACGGACCCCGGGTACGAGGGCAGGGCGCAACTCGTCGTCGACGCGGCCCGCGACGTCGTCGTCGGTGCGACGTTCGTCGGGCCTGACGTCGCGGACATGCTCCACGCCGCGACGATCGCGGTCGTCGGGGAGGTGCCGCTCTCACGGCTCTGGCACGCCGTGCCTGCCTACCCGACGGTGAGCGAGGTCTGGCTGCGGCTGCTCGAGGCCGCCGGGCGCTGAGCCGGTCCGTCGTCCACGCTGCTCGCCCATGCCGCTCGGCGGCGATGGTCGGCCACGCTGGCCGTCCACGCCGTCGGGCGGGACCGGTCGCGCGGTGCCCGGGGTCAGTCGCCGGCTGCGAGCGAGCCGTCGGAGGACGTGACGAGGCCGAGGGTCGCGTCTCCCTGTCGCACGGCCTCGCCGATGAGCGCGAAGTCGTAGGACTTGAAGTCGCTGATCTCGAGCCCGTACGTCTCCTCGAGGCCGATCTGGCAGAACGGGCGCTCGGGGCACTCCGGGGGACCGGCGAGGACGATCCCGCCGCAGGTCTCGGCGAGGTCGCTCAGCGACTCGACGTCGTGCTCCTCGGCGAACTCCGCCGTCACCGCGAAGGCGTTCTGGTCCTGCGCGTCGGACGCCGTCCCGACGACGAGGCCGCTCTGGCCCGCGAGCGTGGTGAGTGCGGCGACCGTCTCCTCGACGTCGCTCGACGCGACCGGGGCCGCGTCGGCGCCGTTGACCTGGCCGTTGAGGAAGGTCGCGAGCGTCGCGGCGTACTCGGGCACCACCGCGACCGCGCCGGACTGCAGGGCAGGCAGGTACGTCTCGCGGGAGCCGATCGTCTGCGCCTGCGCGTCGAACCCTGCCGAGCGCAGCACCTGGGCGTAGATCTCGGCGAGCGTGATGCTCTCGGAGAAGTTCGCCGCCCCGACGGTGAGCGACGTCCCGGCGCCCGCGCTCGGGTCGTCGGCGGCCAGCCCCTCGTCCTCGACGAACTCCGTGGCGACCTCGCTCGACGTGCGACGGTCGACGTCGACGGCCTTGTTGAGCTCGATGAGCCGGTCGGTGTCGAGCGCGTCCGAGACGCTGTCGAGGAGCGTGACGACCTCGGGGTGCGCGGCCGCGACGTCGGCGTTGATGGCGGGGATGATGTTGTCGGCGTTCTGCAGGCCCTTGTCGTCGTCGAGCACGACGAGCGTCTCCCCGGCCACCGGGTCGCACACCGGCAGGCCGGAGGTGCCGGAGGCGGACGGCTCCTCCTGGCCGCCGCCCGAGCCGGGGTCACCGCAGCCGGCGAGCACGAGCACGAGCCCGGTGGCGACGGCACCGAGGGCGAGGTGGCGGCGGGTGGTGCGCATGGCGTGTCTCCTGTCAGGGGCGGGGGCCGGGTGGGGTGCGGCGCGTCCGGCCGCCCACGGGTCAGGGAGGTGGCGCGGACCCATTCGACCCGGTGAGGCGTCCGGCGGCAACCGGAACGCCCGTGCGCCGGCCGCGGACGGGCAGGTCAGCACCCTCGTCGAGGGTGACGGTGCGACGCCGGTCGCGCAGGCCCCGCGGCGTCACCGCGCGCTCGGCGAGGGCGAGCAGCCCCTCGACGAGCAGGCACAGCGCGGCGACGAGGACGCCACCGGCGAGCGCCTGGCCGTAGCGCTGCGTGCCGAACCCGGTGACGACGATCGTGCCGAGGCTCGTGCCACCGACGAGCGCGGCCAGCGGCACCGTCGCGAGCACCTGGACCGTCCCGGTGCGCACGCCCGCCGCGAGCAACGGCAGCGCGAGGGGCACCTCGACCGTCCACAGCACCCGCGTCGACGACATGCCGACGCCGCGTGCGGCGTCCCGCACGTCCGGGTCGACGTCCCGCACGCCGGTCACGGCGTTCGCGAGGACCGGCGGCACGGCGAAGACCGCGCACGCGAGGGCGGTCGCGTCGTTGCCGAACCGCCCGGCCGCGGCGAGCAGGGTGAGGAGCGCGAGCGTCGGCAGCGCACGTGTCGTGTTGGCGACGACGACGCCGAGCGTCGCGCCGCGCCCGCGGTGCCCGAGCCACAGCCCGAGCGGCAGGGCGACGACGAGCGCGAGCGCGACCGCGGCCGCGGAGATCGCCAGGTGCGTCCCGGTGAGCGCCAGCACGCCCTGCCGGCCGGTCCAGTTGAGGGGGTCGTTGAGCCACCGGAAGGCCTCGGTCAGGATGTCCACGGCGCCGCCTCGGCCGTCGCGGGAGCTGCCCGGGACCCGCGCCGCCACGGCGTGAGGAGGCGGCCGAGCATGACGAGCAGGAGGTCGGCGACGAGCGCGAGCAGCAGGCAGAGCGCGGTGGCCGTCGCGATCTCGGCGTTGTAGTCGCTGCGGAAGCCGCGGAACATCAGCTGGCCCAGCCCGCCGTACCCGACGACGACGCCCACCGTGACGAGCGCGACGGTGCTGACGGTGGCGATCCGCAGGCCGGTGACGATCGCGGGCACGGCCTGCGGCAGCTCGACACCGAGCAGCATCCGCCAGCGCCCGTACCCCATGCCCCGTGCCGCGTCCCGGACCGCCGGGTCGACGCCCTGCAGGCCGACGAGGATGTTGCGGACGAGGACGAGCAGCGCGTAGAGGACGAGACCGACGAGGACCGTCGTGCGGCCGATGCCGGTGTACGGGGCGAGCACGGCGAACAGCGCGAGCGACGGCACCGTGTAGAGCACGCCGGCGCCCGCGAGGACGGGGGCGGCGAGGCGCGGGCGCAGGTGCGCGAGCGTCGCGAGCGGCAGCGCCACGACGAGCGCGACGAGCACGGCCTGGACGGTGAGCGAGGCGTGCTGCTCGGTGTAGCGGAGCACGTCGGCGCCGTTGCGCTCGAGGTACTCCCACGAGAACCACGGGTTGGCGGCCGTGGCCTGCGTTCCGGCGGGCATGGGGGGAACCTACTGAGACCCACCGACACCCGCGCGTCGAGCGCCGACGGTGGCCCCCGACGGGAGCGTCCCCGGCGCGCACGTGTCGGCCCCGACCGCTAGCGTCGCGCCCGTGACGACCGACGTGGCGATCCGGTTCGACGCCGTCCGCAAGGAGTACGGCGGCGTGGCCGCGGTCGACGACCTGTCCCTCACGGTGCGCGAGGGCGAGGTGCTCGTGCTCGTCGGTCCGTCCGGCTGCGGCAAGTCGACGACCCTGCGGATGGCCAACCGGCTCGTCGAGCCGACGTCGGGCCGGATCCTCCTCGGCGAGGAGGACGTGACGGACGTCGACCCGGTCGCGCTGCGGCGGCGCATCGGCTACGTCATCCAGAACGTCGGGCTCTTCCCGCACCGCACCGTCGCGCAGAACGTCGCCACGGTGCCCGGCCTGCTCGGCTGGGACCGTCGCCGCACCCGTGCCCGCGTCGAGGAGCTGCTCTCGCTCGTCGGCCTCGACCCCGCGCGGTACGCCCGTCGGTGGCCGCACGAGCTGTCCGGCGGCGAGCGTCAGCGGGTCGGTGTGGCCCGTGCGCTCGCCACGGACCCGCCCGTGCTCCTCATGGACGAGCCGTTCGGCGCCGTCGACCCCGTCGGTCGTGCGCGGCTGCAGCAGGAGTTCGCGCGGCTGCAGCGCGACCTCGGCACGACGGTGATGATGGTGACGCACGACATCGACGAGGCGGTCCGCATGGCCGACCGGGTCGTCGTGCTCTCGCGCGGGGCGCACGTCGAGCAGGTGGCCGCCCCGCTCGAGGTCGTCGCCCGCCCGGCGTCGGCGGCGGTGGCCGACCTCGTCGGGCGCGGTCGGACCGCCCGGCTGCTCGCC
>JAEXEM010000266.1 GCA_023401045.1 Actinomycetes bacterium | reverse complement strand
GGCCCCGCCCGTCGGGCACGACGCTGGGCCGGGCGCGTCGCGCCCGGCCCTGCGCCGTGATGCGGTTCGTGGCGCCCGGGGACGCACCCCCGGGTCGTGTCAGACGAGGCGGTGCAGCCAGCCGTAGCGGTCCTCCGCACGGCCGTACTGGATGTCCGTCAGCTCGGCACGCACGCGCGCCGTCACCGGACCGGTCGAGCCGTCGCCGACGACGAGGTCGAAGTCCTCGCCCGCCAGCCGGCCGATCGGCGTGACGACCGCCGCGGTGCCGCACGCGAACACCTCGGTGACGCTCCCGTCGGCGATGCCCGCGCGCAGCTCGTCGAGCAGCACCGGCGCCTCCGACACCTGGTGCCCGGCGTCGCTCACCAGCTGGAGGATCGACGAGCGCGTGACGCCCTCGAGGATCGTGCCGGACACCGGCGGCGTGACGACCGAGCCGTCCGCGTGCACGACGACGACGTTCATCCCGCCGAGCTCCTCGATCTGGGTGCTCGTACGGTCGTCGAGGAAGCACACCTGCTCGAAGCCCTTGGCGTACGCCTCCTGCTGCGGCAGCAGGCTCGCGGCGTAGTTGCCGCCGCACTTGGCCGCGCCGGTGCCGCCGGCGCCGGCGCGGTGGTACCGCTGCGAGACCCAGATGGCGACGGGCTGGACGCCGCCGCTGAAGTACGGGCCCACCGGGGAGGCGATGACGAGGAACTCCGCCTCGAGGGAGGGACGCACGCCGAGGAAGGGCTCCGAGGCGTACATGAACGGGCGCAGGTAGAGGCTCGTCTCCTCGCCCTGCGGCACCCACGCGCGGTCGACCTCGACGAGGGCGCGGATCGCGCCGACGAAGTCCTCGTCGGTCAGCTCGGGCAGCGCGAGACGGTGCGCGGACCGGCGGAACCGCTCGGCGTTGGCCTGCGGGCGGAACGTCCACACGCTGCCGTCGGCGTGCGCGTACGCCTTGAGGCCCTCGAAGATCTCCTGCCCGTAGTGCAGGACGGCCGTCGCCGGGTCGAGCTGCAGCGGGCCGTACGGCTCGACGCGGCGGTCCGACCAGCCGTCGGCGTGCGTCCAGGAGATGCGCGCCATGTGGTCGGTGAACACCGTGCCGAAGCGCGGGGAGGCCAGCGCGGCCTCGCGCTCGGCGTCGGGGACCGGGCGGTCGGTGCGGTGGAGCTGGAAGGTCGAGGACGAGTTCGTCGTCAGCGTGCTCATGAGGGGCCTTTCACCAGGGTCGACTTCGACGGTACCGGTGCTGACGGCCGGGAGGACAGGGGCGGGGTCCGACGGGTGACGTCGGGCCCCTGGGAGGTCGGGCGTGGCGTCGCGGGGGTCCGCCCGCGACGCGCGCGGCGAGGTCCTTGCCCACCTCGGCCGTCGACCGTACTCGCTCGGCGGAGCCGCGCTCGGCGAGGTCGGCCGCCACGGCCGCCTCGACCGCACGTGCGGCGGCCGGCAGGCCGACGTGGTCGAGCAGCAGCGCGACCGACAGCACGGTCGCCGTCGGGTCGGCCTTGCCCTGGCCGGCGATGTCCGGAGCGGAGCCGTGGACCGGCTCGAACATGCTCGGCGCGGTGCGGTCGGGGTTGATGTTGGCCGACGCCGCGAGGCCGATGCCGCCGGTGATCGCCGCTGCCAGGTCGGTGAGGATGTCACCGAAGAGGTTGTCCGTGACGATGACGTCGAACCGTGCCGGGTCCGTCACGAGGAAGATCGTCGCGGCGTCGACGTGCAGGTAGTCGACGGTGACGTCGGGGAACTCGGCGTTGACGGCCTCGACCGTGCGCCGCCACAGGTGACCCGCGTGCACGAGGACGTTGTGCTTGTGGACGAGCGTGAGCTTCTTGCGGGGGCGCACGGCGGCCCGCGCGAACGCGTCGCGCACGACACGCTCGACGCCGAACGCCGTGTTGACGCTCACCTCGTTGGCGACCTCGTGCGGCGTGCCGGTGCGGATCGCACCGCCGTTGCCGACGTACGGACCCTCGGTGCCCTCGCGGACGACGACGAAGTCGATCTCACCGGGGGCCGCCAGCGGGCTGCGCACACCCGGGAAGAGCTTGCCGGGGCGCAGGTTGACGTAGTGGTCGAGCGCGAAGCGCAGCTTGAGCAGCAGCCCGCGCTCGAGGACGCCGGACGGCACCCCGGGGTCGCCGATGGCCCCGAGGAGGATCGCGTCGTGCGCGCGGATCGCGGCGAGGTCCTCGTCGGTCAGCGTCTCGCCGGTCGCGTGCCAGCGGCGCGCACCGAGGTCGAAGTCCGTCGTGCGCACCGACGTGCCGGAGCCGTGCAGCGCCGCCTCGAGGACGAGCAGCCCCTGCTCGACGACCTCCGTGCCGATGCCGTCACCGGCGACGACGGCCAGGTCGAGTGTCGTGGGCGGGGTCGTGTCTGCCATGCCCACAGGGTAACCCCGCGTCCACGCACCGGACGCGCCGTCTCGCCGACCGGTCACGCGTCCTGGGGGGACGGCCCCAGCGTCGGGTAGACGAGCTCGAACCGCTCCGTGACGACCGGCATGTCCGGCGAGAACCGGGCGTCGCCGAGCACCCGCCGCCAGTACACCTCG
>JAEXEM010000207.1 GCA_023401045.1 Actinomycetes bacterium | reverse complement strand
CGGGTGGGTGGGGGGACGGGCGGCCGCCGCGTTCGCCACCCTCACCGCCCTCGGCCCGGGCGACCCGGTCGTCCAGGCCCGCCGCGGCCCGGTGCTGCTGTCGACCATGACGGTCTCGCGGGTCGTCGAGCTCGTCGTCCACGCCGACGACCTCTACCGCTCGGTGCGCCGGGTCCCCGGCACCGACGCCGTCGCCGACCCCGTCGACGCCGGGGCCCTCGCGCTCGTCGCCGACGAGCTGCTCACCATCGTCCGGGCCCGTGGCGGCTGGGACCTCGAGGTCGCCGACGCGCGCCGCTGGGTGCGGCTCGCCGCCGGCCGGGCACCCTACGACGTCGACGAGCTCGCGCTCGCGCTGCAGCCGCGCTGGACGTCGGACGCCGTGCCGGACCTCGGCCGGATGCTGCCGCTGCTGTAATCCCCCGTCGGGCGGGTCACGCCCTGCGACGTCGCGGGCTAGCGTGAGGCATGCTCTCCGCGCGCGTCGTGTCCTTCTCGACCACCGACCCGCTCTCCGGCCTCGAGGTCGGCGACGCACCCGAGACCCCGGCGCCCGACGGCTGGACGACCGTCGAGGTGCGCGCCGCCTCGCTCAACCACCACGACCTGTGGTCGCTGCGCGGCGTGGGGCTGCGGCCCGAGCAGCTCCCCATGGTGCTGGGGACGGACGCCGCCGGCGTCACCGCGGACGGCCGGGAGGTCGTCGTCCACGCCGTCGTCGGGGACGGGCGCGGCGTCGCCCCGGACGAGCCGCGGTCGCTGCTGTCCGAGCGCTACCCCGGCACGCTCGCGGAGCGGGTCGCCGTGCCGGCGTGGAACCTCGTCGACAAGCCGGCCGAGCTGTCGTTCGTCGAGGCGGCGTGCGTGCCGACCGCCTACCTCACGGCCTATCGGATGCTCTTCCGCTCCGGCGAGGCGCAACCGGGGCAGCGGGTGCTCGTCCAGGGCGCCGGCGGCGGGGTGTCGGTCGCCGCGGTGCAGCTCGGGGCGGCGGCAGGGCTCGAGATGGTCGTCACGGGCCGCGACGCCGGCAAGCGCGAGCGCGCGCTGGCCCTGGGCGCCGCGCAGGCCGTCGAGACGGGGTCCCGGGTGGGCCGCGTCGACCTCGTCCTCGAGACCGTCGGGCGGGCGACGTGGGAGCACTCGGTGCGGTCGGTGCGCCCCGGTGGCCGGATCGTGCTCGCGGGCCTCACGTCCGGCGACCCGTCGCCGGCGTCGTTCTCCAAGGTGTTCTTCCAGGAGATCACGGTCGTCGGTGCGACGATGGGCTCGCGCGACGAGCTCACGCAGGTGCTCGCGCTGCTCGCCCGCAGCGGCGTGCGCCCCGTCGTCGACACGACGTTCCCGCTCGCCCGTGCCGCGGACGGGCTCGCACGGCTGGCGTCCGGCGACCACGTCGGCAAGATCGTCCTCGAGGTGTGAGCATGCCGCCCGGCTCCGACGCGCCGCTCGACGCACCGGCACGGCCCGCCCCGCCGGACACCCCCGCGTGGGACGGTGCGGACCTCACGACGTCGTGGTCCCCCGACGCCCTCGGCGACCACTTCGAGGCGCGCCGCATCGACCTGGCGCCCGACGACGAGGGCGAGTGCACCGCGACCCTCGTGCGCTACCGGCCCGACCCCGAGGTGCGGCCCGCACGCGCCGTGCTCTACGTCCACGGCTGGTCCGACTACTTCTTCCAGACGCAGCTCGCGCGCTACTGGCACGCGCAGGGCGCGGCGTTCTACGCCCTCGACCTGCGCAAGTACGGCCGGTCGCTGCGGGACCACCAGACCCCGGGCTACGTCGACGACCTGCGCACCTACGACGAGGAGATCGGGGCCGCGCTCGACGTCATCCGCGCCGAGCACGGGCCGGTCGTCCGTGTCGTCCTCATGGGGCACTCGACCGGCGGCCTCGTCCTCAGCCTGTGGGCCGCCCGGCACCCGCGCGAGGTCCACGGCCTCGTCCTCAACTCCCCCTGGCTGGAGCTGCAGGGCTCCTCGCTCGCGCGGCACCTGTCGGCCCCGGCGATCACCCGGCTCGCCCGCTTCAACCCCAAGGTCGCGCTGCCGAACATCGACCCCGGCTTCTACGCCCGCACGATCGACGTCGCGACCGGCGGCGAGTGGCACGTCGACGCCCGCTGGCGCCCGACGCCGTCGTTCCCCGTGCGCGCGGGCTGGCTGGACGCCGTGCTCGTCGGGCACGCGGCCGTCGCACGCGGCCTCGGCCTCGACGTGCCCGTGCTCACCGCGATCTCGGGGCGCACCCTCATCAGCCCGCGCTGGAGCGAGGACATGCGGACCGCGGACGTCGTCCTCGACACCGAGGCGATCGCACGGCGTGCGGTGCACCTCGGCAACCTCGTCACGCTCGTGCGAGTCCCCGGCGGCATGCACGACCTCACCCTCTCGGCGCAGCCCGCGCGGGACCGGTTCTACGGCGAGCTCACGCGGTGGCTCGTCGCGTACGGCTGGGGCTGACCGGCCGCAGCCGTGCGCACGACCGCGTCGCGACCGCGTCAGTGGGCGCCGGTCGCCTCCGCGAGCGTCGGGCCGCCGTCTCCCAGCCGCCACGTGCGCCACCCGTCGACCCCCTCGACGCCGGACACGACGGACGCCGCCTCGTCCGGGTCCGAGAGGACCGTCCCGTCGGGCAGCTCGAGCAGCCCGTCGGGGCGCAGCGTCGCGGTGAACCGCTGGCCTCGCCGCTCCCGCGCCCACACGAGCGTCGTCACGGCACGCCGGCGCTTGGCGAGCGTCGCGAGCTCGGGCACGGGCCAGCCCGGCGGCGTGGCCTCCACGGG
>JAEXEM010000178.1 GCA_023401045.1 Actinomycetes bacterium | reverse complement strand
CCCCAGTGCTCGAGGTCGAAGACGTGGGCAGGGTCGGCCGGGCGGTAGCCGCCGAGCGCCTCGGACGCCGTGACCGCCGACAGCGTGTGCCGGGCGATCTCCTCGGCGGCGTGCGCCTCGGCGGCCGTGCGGCCGGCGGCCAGCAGCCCGAGCACGGGGTGGAGGACGACCCGCGGCGTCACGTCGGACGTGTCGACCGGGGCCGACGTGCGTGCCGCGTGGCGTGTGAGGTAGTCGGTGCGCTCGGCGCCGTAGCCGGCGAGGTCGTCGCCGACCATCGGGGCGTGCCGCGTCCAGATGACGTGGTCGGGGGTGAGCGGACCGCGCCGCACGGCGTCGAGGGCCTGCGGGGAGGCGAGGACCGCCCCGACGTGCGCGTCGTACCGGCGCCGCACGACGAGCGCGGTGCCCGCGGCCTCGCACAGCTCGCGGCGGAACGTCGCCAGTGCGACCGGGTCGAGCTCGGGCACGGGAGCGACGGCCTCGGTGGGCGGCACCACCGAGGCGATGCGGCGCTCCGCGGCCCCGACGACCGCGAGGTGACGCTCGAGCGCCTCGGCCGGGGTGTCCCCGACCGTGAAGAGCCCGTGGTTGAGCACGAGCAGACCCGTCACGCGCGCCTGCTGCGCACCGGCGCCCTGCCAGGCGTCGAGGCACGCGGCGGCGAGCGCCGGACCCGACATCGCGTAGTCGACGACGACGACGTCCGGGCCGCACACGTCGCGCACGAGGTCGGCGCCGCGGGGGGTGTTCGACAGCACGAGCAGCGCGTCGGCGTGCGAGTGGACGACGGCCGTGTGGGGCAGCAGCGCGTGCACGAGCGACTCGACCGACGGGTCGGGCGCGGTGTCGTCGAGCAGGGCGCACCTCAGCTCGCTCGCGAGGTCGCCCTGCGCGAGCTCGGTGGGGGGCAGCAGCTCGCGGAGGCGCTCGAGGTCGAGCGGTGCGAAGCCGGCCGCGTCGATGTCCGCGAGGTCGTGGCCGCTGCCCTTGACGAGCAGGGCGGGCCGGACCTTCCCGGTGACGTCCCGCCAGCCGCCCTTGACGGACGTGTTGCCCCCGCCGTGGAGCACGAGGCGCGGGTTGGCGCCGAGCGCCCGTGAGACGTCGACGAGGTCCTCGAGGAGGGCGCGCGCCTCGGGTTCGAGCGCACCAGCCATGGTTCTCAACTCCTTGCTCGGCGCCTTCCTGGGGCGCCGGTGGACGTGCTGGGTCAGCCGCAGGTCGTCGGCTCGTCGCCGACCACGCCGGGCGCGGTCGGGCCGTCCTCGATGAGCGCGACCTTCGCGGCGGACCGCGACGCGGCGTCGAACTCGTGGTCGAGCCACTCCCGGACGAGCCGGCGGGCGAGCTCGAGACCGATGACGCGCTGACCGAGGGCGAGCACCTGCGCGTCGTTACTGAGGACGGAGCGCTCGACCGAGTAGCTGTCGTGCGCCGTGACGGCGCGGATGCCGTGGACCTTGTTGGCCGCGATGGCCATGCCGAGCCCGGTGCCGCACACGAGGAGCGCCCGGTCGGCCCGGCCCTCGGCGACGAGCGTGGCCGCCGCACGGGCGACGAGCGGGTAGGGCGTCTCGCCGTCGGCGTGGACACCGACGTCGACGACCTCCGCCACGCGGGGGTCGGCCTCGAGGTCGGCCCGCAGCGCCTCCTTGTACGCGAGGCCGGCGTCGTCCGCGCCGACGACGACGCGCAGCTCCCTCATCGCGGGCACCTCACTCGAAGTTCCGGTGGCGTGCCGCGAGGTCGGCGACCTCGCGACCCTTGCGGGCGGCGACCTCGAGGACGAGCAGGTCGAGGACGAGACCGGTGGCCTGCTCGAAGAGGCTGCCCATGGGCTGCACGGACGGGACGAGGTCGCCCGTGCCGCGGTAGACCGCCGCGGTCACGGCGAGCACGTGGTCGGCGGCACGCGGCGTCGGGGCGTCGGGCACGCCGGTGACGACGACCGTCGTCGCGCCCGTCGGCCGTACCTGGCCGAACACGTAGTCGAGGTGCCCGATGGACCCCGAGCCGTTGACCATGAGGAGGACGTCGTCCGTCGTGACGTTCGGCGTCGTGTCGTCCCACGCCCAGTGCACGGTGGCCCCGGTGTGCATGAGGCGCATCGCGAACCCGCGGGCTGCCAGGCCCTCACGGCCCACGCCGATGACGAAGACCCGCTCGGCTGCCGCCAGGACGCCGGCCACCTGCGTGAACTGCGCGTCGTCGACCCGCTCGAGCGCCTGGCGCAGCTCGTCGAGGACGGTCGACCCGTACCGGGTGAGGGCGCTCATGCCGTCGCCCCGGCCGTGAGCTGCGGCCCGCCGGTGGGTGCCTGCGGTGGCAGGTGGTCAGCCGTGGCGGACCTCTTCCGCGCAGCCCGGCGGTTCATCACGTGGTTGACGACGACGACGGTGATGAGCATCGCCCCCCAGATGAACTTCTTCATGAAGGGGTTGAACTGCATGATCGTGAAGGCGCTCTGGAGCGACTGGAGCATGACGAGCGCGACGAAGAGGGAGGCCACGCGCCCACGCCCGCCGTACGGGTCGAAGCCCGCGAGGACGACGACGAGGATCGCCTGCAGCAGGTACGTGTCGCCGTAGCCGACCTTCACGCCGTTGGCCCGGGAGCTGAGGATGATGCCCGCCAGGCCGGCGATGAGGCCGATGAGCACGTAGGTGAGCATGATGAGCCGCTCGTGCCGCACACCGGTGAACCGCAGCGCCACGCTGTTCTCGCCGTAGAGGTAGATGCGCCGGCCGGTGCGGGTGCGGCGCAGGAAGAACGCCACCACGACGTAGACGACGACCATGACGAGGAAGATGAGCGGGATGTCGGCGACCGTCTGGACGGCCATCCGGGGGTACTGCGGGACCGCGACCGAGACGGCGCGGGCGTCGGTGACGACCGTGCTGATGCCGCTGAACATGATGTAGGTGCCGAGCGTCGCGAGGATGGGCGGCACCGAGAACTTCGCGATGAGGGTGCCGTTGACCAGACCCGTCACCATGCCGGTGACGAGCGCGGCGACGATCCCGACGACCATGACGGTGCCCTGGTTCGTCTCGGTGATCGCGATGAAGTCACCGCGCATGAACTTCGACCCGACGATGGCCGCGAGCACGGCGGCCGACACGATCGACAGGTCGATCCCGCCGGTGAGCATGGCCAGCCCCATGGCGAGCGCGAGGAGTCCGAACTCGGCGACCTGCGTCGCCATCGACTGCATGTTCGCCTCGGAGACGAACCTCGTACCGAGCGTGGGGACGAGGACGACGTACACCAGGAGGGTGAGGGCCACCAGGACCGAGAGGTTCTGGTCGCGCGCCACCAGGCGACGGATTCGAGACATCGAGGAGCTCCCGTTCATCTCAGGCCGCCGTGAAGACGAGGTTGCGGCGGTCGGCGGCGCGCTGGCGCCGGTACATGACGGCGAGGCTGCACAGCAGGACCGATCCGAAGAAGACGTCCGTCCACAGCGTCGAGAGGCCGAGGAGGACGAGGGTCTGCTGGAAGAGCTGGATGGTGACGACACCGAGGAAGGTGCCGAGCACGGTGCCCTCGCCGCCCGTGAGCTTGGCCCCGCCGATGACGACGGCGGCGATGACCATGAGCTCGTCACCGATGAGCGTGGCGGTGGGGTTCGCGTTCTTCAGCTCGGAGAAGAGCATGACGCCCATGAGCCCGGCGAGGGCCCCGACGGTCGCGTAGACGACGAGCTTGGTCCGGAAGATGTTGATGCCCAGCCGGGAGGCCGACTCCTCGTCCGAGCCGATCGCGAAGACCGAGCGGCCGAGCATCGTCCGGTAGAGGACGAACCAGACCGCGACGACCGCGGCGACCGTGATCGGCAGGAACACGGTGAGGCTGAACGACCGGCCGGTGTCGGCGTCGACGACGGTGAGCAGGCTGGCGTTGCCGAAGTCGAGCAGCGACTGCGGCATCTCCCCGGTCGTGAAGTCGTCGGTGCCGAGGAGCACCGCCATGAGCCCGTGGTACACGCTCGCGGTGCCGAGCGTGACGATGAGCGTCGGCAGCCGCAGGAGGTGGATGAGCGCGGCGTTGAGCGCGCCGAGCAGCGTGCCGATGGTGATCGACACCGCGAGCGCGAGCCCGAGGTGGTCGATGCCGGTCCTGTCGAGCGTGAGGACCGCGATGTAGCTCGAGACGATCGCGACGGCGGGGAACGACACGTCGATGCCGCCCGACACGAGCACGAGGAGCACACCGAGGGCGAGGAGCATCGTCCCCGACCCGCTGCGGACCATGTCGAACAGCGTCTCCGGCGTGAAGAACAGCGGGTTCTTCACCGAGACCACCGCGACGTAGGCGACGATGATGACGAGCAGGTACTTCTCCATCGTCGTCATCCGGCGGTGCATGACGGCCTGGAACGGCGAGACGTTCTTCATGAGGTGGCTCCTGGGGCGGAGGCGGACCGCGCGCCGGCCGGGTCGGCGATGACGTGGGCCAGCCGGTCCTTGAAGTCGGGGTCGAGGCGGTCGTCCTCCTCGAACGTCGCGATGACCTCGCCCTCGTGCATGACGATGACCCGGTTGCAGTTGGCGATGATCTCGTCGGGCTCGTCGGAGATGAGGATGACGGCCATGCCCTCGGCGGCGAGCGCGTGGATCCGGTCGTAGATCTCGGACTTCGAGCCGATGTCGATGCCGACGGTCGGGCTGTCGAGGATGAACACCGCCGGTGCGGTGGCCATCCACTTGCCGATGACGACCTTCTGCGCGTTGCCGCCCGAGAGGTTCCCGACGAGGGCGTCGATGTTCTTGTTGTTGACCCCGACGGTCTCGACCGTCTGCGCGGCGAGGGTCCGCTCGGCCTTGACGTCGACGAGGCGCAGCGGCGTGAGCAGGGCGTCGAGGCGGGTCGAGGAGACGTTCTGCGCGATGGACGCGTCGTTGAACAGCCCCTGCACCTTGCGCTCCTCGGGGAGCAGCGCGATGCCGAGGTCGATCGCGTCCCACGGGTTGCGGATGCGGACCTCCGTGCCGTCGACGCGGACGGTCCCGCTGTCCGGCAGGTTGAGGCCGAAGAGGCTGAGGGCGAGCTCGGTGCGCCCCGCACCGAGGAGTCCGGTGAGCCCGAGGACGTCCCCCCGGCGGACGGACAGCGAGACGTCCCGGTAGTGGGGCGCCTTCGACAGGTGCTCGACCTCGAGCACGGCCGGCGCGGTGGCGTCGTCCGGGCGGGGGGTGCGCACGTAGGGGCGGTGGAGGATCTCGCGGCCCGTCATGTGGTAGCTGAGCGAGGCGGCGTCGAGCTCGGCGGCCGGGAAGTCACCGACCTTGCGGCCGTCGCGGAAGATCGTGATCGAGTCGGCGACCTCGAAGACCTCGTCGAGCTTGTGGGAGATGAAGACGATCGACAGCCCGCGGTCCTTGAGGTCGCGCACGATCGTCAGCAGCCGCGCCACCTCGGTCGTCGTCAGGGCCGTCGTCGGCTCGTCCATGAAGAGGATCCGCGCGTCCATCGACAGCGCCCGCGCGATGGCGACGAGCTGCTTGTTCGCGACGGACAGCGTCCCGACGGGGGCGTCGAGCGGCAGCTCGACGCGCATCCGCGAGAGCTGCTCCGCCGCGATCCGGTGCATCCGTGCGCGCCGGACGTAGCGCGTGCCCTCGTGGAGCATGACGTTGATCGCGATGTTCTCCGCCACGCTGAGGTGGTCGAAGAGGGACAGGTCCTGGTAGATGACCTGGACGCCGGCGGTGATCGCCTCGCGCGGGGTGTGGTGCACCATCGGCGTGCCGTCGATGGTCACGGCCCCCTCCGACGGGCGGTACACGCCGGAGACGATCTTGACGAACGTCGACTTGCCGCTTCCGTTCTCACCTGCGAGGCAGCGGATCTCCCCCCGGCCGATGGTGAGGTCGATGCTCTCCAGAGCACGTACCTCGCCGAAGGCGATCGAGAGGTTCTCCGCCACGAGGATCGGGTCGCTCATGGGGATGTCTTTCGGGCATGGCGCAGCGCCGGGAGGGCTGCGGGGCGGCAGGGGCGCCGGGCACCCCGTGGGGTGCGACGTGGCACGTGGGGTGCCCGGCGGGGTGCGCGAGGCGCACGGGGGCGAGCCCGGTCGGACGACGTGCGCCCGACCGGGCCGCGCGTCAGAACGGGTAGCCGTCGGGGAACTGGTCCTTCTCGAGCATCATGATCGCGTTGGCGACGATGAGGCCGTCCTCGACCGTGACGGACTCGTAGCCCTCCCAGCCGAGGTCCATGCCGGTCTCGACCGTCTCGCCCTTGAGGAGGGCGAGGGCGACCGCGTTGGCGGCGTAGCCGGCACCGGCGGGGTTCCACGTCTGGGCCGAGTACATCCAGCCCTCGTCGAGGTACGGCCCGGCCACCGACGGCAGGGACAGGCCGGACATGCACACCGAGGTGTTGTTCTTCTCCTTGAGGACGGCCGCCATGTTGGCGTTCGCCGACACCGAGCCGTTGACGTAGCCGCCGAGGTCGGGGTACGCCCGCAGGATCTCGAGGGCGTTGGCACGCGCGGTCGCGTCGTCGTTGTTGTCCTCGTACGGGTTCTCCGTGACGAGCTTGATGTCGGGGTGCTTCTCCGCGAGGTAGTCCTTCGCGGCGTTGTACCAGGCCATGTGGGTCTCGGAGGTGAGCGAGCCGACCATGCCGAGGTACGTGCCGGAGCCGCCCATGCACTCGGCGAGCTTCTCGCCCATGGCCTGGCCGAACTCGGCGTTGTCGAAGGACTCGAGGTCGTAGTCGACCGCGTCGGTCCCCGCGAGCGCGGGCGCCTCGTGGGTGACGACGACGATGCCGCGGCTGCGGGCCTTCTCGAGCACGGGCGCGACGGCCTGCGGGTCGTTCGGGACGACGACGATCGCGTCGACCTGCTGCGCGATGAGGTCCTCGATGATCTGGATCTGCTTGGCCGCGTCCTCGGTGTCGGGGCCGATCTGCCACGCCTCGACCTCCGAGGCGAAGTCCTCGTCGAACTGGTCGACGCCGTCGGCCATCGCCTCGAACCAGCTGATGCCCTCGACCTTGGGGACGGTCGCGATGCGGTACGTACCGGTGTCGTCGGACGCGGCGGGGCTGCTGCTGCCGGCCGCGGGCGAGGACTCGGTGGTGGTGCCGCACGCGGTCAGCAGACCGAGTGCGGCGACGGCGGCGATGCCGCCCAGCGTCGCACGGGGGCGAAATGAACATGGACAAGTTCTCCTTTGAACTCAATGTGCGGTTTATCACCGCCAGCCCTGTGATCGTCACTGTACGCATCACAAGATCACATAGCAACGACCTTGATGTCTCGATCTCGCAACACGAGACGGCACCCCGAAGTGCGCAAACACGGACGCTTCCGCCGCAGGAGGCACGGTTCGGCCCTGATACATCGCACACGCCGTGAGCATTGACGTTCCAGATATCACGCTTGCTAACATCGCGGCACCCGGACCTCGCACCGGGTGATGACGGACGACGACGTCCCCGCGCACGGCCTCCCCTCGGAGCGACGACCGTCCCGTCAGCCGTCCTCCGCCACCGGCGGTCGTGTGAAAGGAAGCGCCGATGCCCCAGGTCGTCTCGTTCGGAGCGCACATCGCCGATGCACTCGGCTGGCCGTTCACCGCTGTGCCCGAGGGGCAGCACCTCGCCATCCTCGAGAAGATCAAGTTCACCGTGGCCGGGACCGCTGCCGCGCCGTCGGTCAACCTCGCGAAGCTCGGCGTCGACGTCGCCACCGTCGGGCGCGTCGGTGACGACGCCATCGGCGAGTTCGTCCGCTCGACGATGGCCGCCCACGGCGTCGACGTCTCCCACCTGCTCACGGACCCCGAGCGGCAGACGTCGTCCAGCCTGCTGCCGATCCGGCGGGACGGCTCGCGGCCGGCCCTGCACGTCATCGGCGCGAACGCGGGCCTGTGCGAGGACGACGTGCCCTGGGACCTCGTGGCGCAGGCCGACGTGTTCCACCTCGGCGGCGCCTTCATCCTGCCGGGCATCGACGGCGCACCGATGGAGCGCATCCTGCGCCGGGTCAAGGAGCTCGGCGTGACGACGACGATGGACTTCCTCATGAGCCCGCGCCCGGACGCCGCCGAGCTCATCGGCCCTGCGCTGCAGCACGTCGACTACCTCATGCCGAACATCGAGGAGGCGGGCTGGCTCGCCGGGACCGAGGACCGGGCCGGCATCATCGCCTTCCTCCACGACCTCGGCGCGGGCTGCACGATCCTCACGATGGGCGGTGACGGCGTGAGCATCGCACCGCGCGGCGGCACCGAGATCGTCCTCCCGGCCTACGCTGTCGACGTCGTGGACACCACGGGGTGCGGCGACGCCTTCACGTCCGGCTTCGTGTCGGGCCTGCTCGACGGTCTCGACCTCCCGACGGCCGCCGAGCGCGGCCTGGCGTGCGGCAGCCTCGTCGCCACCGGCCTGGGCTCGGACGCCGGCATCGTCGACCTCGCGCAGGTCGAGACGTTCCGGACCTCGCACCCGCGCGTGGGGTGAGACGGACCGCGTGAGCAGCAGACGACGAGAGGGCACCACCGTGGACGTGCAGGACAGCGACGGCGTCGACCTCGGCCAGCGGCCGCTCGCCGCCGCCGACGCGTCGCCGCGCAAGGCCGCTCGCCTCGAGCACATCGCCGCCGCCGTGGCGAAGAACGGCTTCGCGAGCGTCGAGGACCTCGCGGACACGCTGCAGGTGAGTCGCATGACGGTGCACCGCGACCTCGACGACCTGCAGCGCATGGGGGTGCTGCGCAAGGTCCGCGGTGGTGCCTCGGTCTTCCGCTCGACGCAGTTCGAGTCCGACCTGCACTACCGCGCGACGTCCGCGGTCGAGGAGAAGAAGCGGATCGCCGCGGCCGCGATCGAGCTGTTCAGCGACGGCGAGGTCGTCGTCCTCGACGACTCGACGACGGCGCTCGGCATCGTCCCGCTGCTCGCCAACCGACCGCCGATGACGGTCATCACGAACTTCATGCCCGCGATGACCCAGCTCGCGAGCTACCCCAACGTCAACCTCATCGGTCTGGGCGGCCAGTTCGAGCCGCGCTACTCGGCGTACCTCGGCAAGCTGTGCGAGGAGGGCCTCGCCGGCCTGTACGCCGACGTGCTCTTCGCCTCCACCTCGTCGATCCTCGGCACGACGCTGTACCACCAGGACCAGCGGGTCGTCGCGACGAAGCAGGCGATGATGCGGGCCGCCCACTCGCGGGTGCTCATGCTCGACCACACGAAGGTCGGGCAGGGCGCCCTCTACCGGCTCGGTGACGTCGACGAGTTCACGCACGTCGTCGTCGACGCGGCGGTCGGCCCTGACCAGGTCGGACGCATGGAGGAGCGCGGGGTCCAGGTCATCGTCGTCTGAGGCCGGTTTTCCCGACACCGGTGTCGGGATGTAGCGTCGTCATGGCCGAGAGGGACCCGGCCCCACGACAGCTCGTGAGGAACCTCATGACAGACACCACCCCCATCCCTCGCCGCCACTGGTGGGCGATGGCCACGCTCTCGCTGGGCGTGTCCCTCGTCATCATGGACGCGACGATCGTCAACGTCGCCCTCCCCGTCGTCATCGAGGACCTCGGCCTCGACGCCGCCGGTGCGCAGTGGATGAACGCCATCTACGCGCTCGTCTTCGCCTCGCTCATGCTCACCGTCGGGCGCATCGGCGACCTCTACGGGCGCAAGCGCCTCTACGCGATCGGCCTCGTCCTCTTCATGGTCGCGAGCCTCGGCGCGGGTGGCGCGGTCAACCCCGCGATGCTCATCGCCTCGCGGTTCGTGCAGGGCCTCGGTGCGGCGATGGTCCTGCCGAGCACGCTGTCGACGCTCAACGCGATGTTCACCGGCCGCGCACGCGGGATCGCGTTCGCGATCTGGGGCTCGACGATCGGCGGCATGGCCGCCGTCGGCCCGCTGCTCGGCGGCTGGCTCGCCACCGACGTGTCCTGGCGGTGGGCCTTCTGGCTCAACATCCCGTTCGGGCTGCTCGCGCTCTACGGCATCTCCCGCACCCTCGACGAGACGCGTGACACCTCCCTGCGCCGCGGCGCGGACGTGCCCGGCGTGCTGCTGTCGAGCATCGGACTGGCCGGCATCGTCTTCGGCCTCATCGAGGGCGACTACTACGGCTGGTGGCGCACCGAGGACGGCGGCCTGTCCCCCGTGCCGTTCGCCCTGGCCGGTGGCGTGCTGCTCGTCGTGGCGTTCGTCGTCGTCGAACGGCGGCGAGCCGCGGCCGACAGGATCGTGCTCGTCGACCTCGGCCTGCTCGGCATCCGCTCGTTCCGGTTCGGCGTCATCGCGGCGCTCATCGTCGCCCTCGGCGAGTTCGGCCTGCTCTTCACCCTGCCGCTGCTGCTGCAGGGGGCGCTCGGCTACTCGGCGCTCGGGACGGGCTGGATCCTGCTGTTCCTCGCGCTCGGCACGTTCCTCGTCTCCGGCGCGACCCCGCGCCTGTCGGCACGGCTCGGTCAGACGGCCGTGGTCCGCATCGGGCTCGGGCTCGAGGCGGTCGCCATCGGCGGGCTCGCGCTCACGATGAGCCTCACCGTGCCCGCCCCGGTCATCGCCGCGTGGCTGTTCGTCTACGGCGTCGGTGTCGGCATGGCCACCGCCCAGCTGACGAGCGTCATCCTCGTCGACGTCCCCGTCGCCGAGAGCGGCCAGGCCTCCGGCTTCCAGACGACCGTCCGCCAGCTCGGCTCCGCGCTCGGCGTCGCACTGCTCGGCGGCCTGCTCATCGCCACGACGACGTCGCACACCGAGAACCGTCTCGCCGACAGCGGTCTGCCGCCCGAGCAGCAGCAGGCCGTCGTCGAGGCCGTCCACGAGAGCGCCGGCGCCGCGATTCCCGGCCTGGCCGCGAACCCGGCCACCGCCGACGCCGCCGTCGAGGCCGAGCAGGCCCTCGTCGACGCCAGCCGGATCACCACCGGGATCGCCGCGGGCGTGCTGCTGGTGGGTGTGGCCGCGACGTTCGCGCTGCCGCACACGGGTGCGCCGGGGGCCGGCGGCAGCGGTGGGCACGGCGCCTCGCGGCGTGCGCGCGGCGCCCGCTCGGGGGACAAGGTCTGAGCCACCCGCGTCGCCGACGCGGAAACGCGCCTCCGCAAGGTGCACGCCACCGTCCAGCGAGGGGTGCGGGCCGCAAACGCAACCCTCGTGCGGTCCCGGATGCGGAGCCTGTCTCCGCCTTGACCTGACGGTGGACACATGATTGTGAATGGCTTCTGGGGGCACCATCTTCCCCAGCGGCTCACTGGCTCGCCGGTGCACCGCCTGCTCGGCCTCCAGCTCGGCGATCCTGCGTTTGGCCGCGGTCGCCTCGGCCTTCTCCGCTGACGTCAGCCCTGGGGCAAGCCCGCGGTCGATGCGGTCCTGGCGCCGCCAGGTGTAGATCGACTCCTCGCTGATCCCGAAGCCGCGAGCGACGTCCGCGACGGAGCGTCCGCTGGTGACCAGGTCCAGCACTCTGCGCCGAAACTCCGGCGGAGACCCTCGACGTCCCACGAGAGATCCGGCGCAGGCGCAGTGGCCTCCGCGCTCCGCGTCGCTCCACTCTGCGACTCTCCGGTGAGTGGTACGGCTCCCTCCCGGGGTCCCCATCGCCAGCGCGGACGCCGAAGAACTGGACGGGGGGTCGATTGACTCTGGCAGGCACGTAGGTCCCGGCGCACGGTTAGGTGAGAGGGAAGGAGCGAACGACGATGAAGGATGTCCTGCTCGTGACGATCCCCGCCCTGTTTACCCTGATCGGCGGGTTTCTCGGCTCGGTTCTCACGTTCCGATTATCGGCTCTCGACCGGCAGAAGGTCGAAGACCTTTCGGCAAGGAAGGCGGTCGGGGCGTTAACACCGCTCGTCCAGCAGAAGGCCGCGCAACTCGTCTCAAGAGACGTCAACTACTTCGAGGGAGACGTTTGGGCCACGTCACCCCGTCGCCCGCTACCCCTAAGTCCGGACAATCGGAAGCTGCTGAACGAAGCGCAGATGGCTCTCATGGTTGCCGGTCTGCCTTGGGCCACCGCAGCAAGCGCCCTGTCGTATGTCAAGGCCGCTCTGGAAGTGGACCCCGCCGAGTACCGGAAGACTGAAGCATGGCGCTCTGCGCTGCGAGCGCAAGAGGCGTTGGAACTGCTACTACTTACCCTGGACAGGCGACGTCGGTCGCGCCGATCTCGACGTCTCGAAGCCAGGGCATACTTCATGCTGTCCGATGTCACAGTGGACGAGGACGGATACCTACAGATAAACAGGGTCACCCCGGGACGGGAGCAGCAGGCATATCGACCAGAATAATGACGTTCCACACGCGGTCCAGCACCATTGCGCACGAGCGGCACCGGCACTTCACCACGACCTCACCTACGCCGGCAGCACGTACCGGTACATGAGCAGGTAGTGCAGCACCGCGGCGACCACGACGAGCACGTGCCAGATCTCGTGGAAGCCCAGCACGCCGGGGACCGGGTTGGGTCGCTCGACGACGAAGATGACGAAGCCGACGCTGTAGACGAGGCCGCCGGCCGCGAGCAGCGCGTACGCACCGAACGGCAACGGCACGCCGGCGCCGACGAGGACCACCGAGACCCAGCCGAGCGCGATGTAGAGGGTGCTGGTGACGTACTTCGGCAGGTCGCGCAGCGTCGAGCGCAGCGCGATCCCGCCGGCGGCGATCGCCCACACCGCGCCCAGCACCGCCCACCCGAAGGTGTTGCGGAAGAGCACGAGCACCATCGGGGTGATGCTCCCCGCGATGAGCAGGAAGACCGAGGCGTAGTCCATGGTGCGCAGCACCTCGTTGACCCGCGGGCCGCCGTCGATGCCGTGGTGCAGGGTGCTGGCGACGAACAGCGTGATGACCGAGAACCCGTAGACGGCGAGGCCGACGATCTTCCAGGGGTCACCCTCGACGCTCGCCTGGGCGATGAGCAGGGCCGCGCCGACGAGGGCGAAGCAGCTCGCCACGAGGTGCGTGATCGTGTTGATCCGCTCGTCGGTGACGTGGACGCTGCCGTCCCGGCTGCGCAGGGGCGTCGCGCCCGCTGACGTCGTCTCCACTGCCGCCCTCCCGGAGGGCACCGTCGACAGGGCCGCTCCGCCGCCGACTCTATCGACGGACCGCCGGGGCCGACGGGGACGTCCTGCCCACCGCACGCGTGACGCACGTCCCCGGCCGCGCCGTGCACGACGAAGGCCCGGACCGTGTGGTCCGGGCCTTCGTCTTCTTGTAGCGGGGGCAGGATTTGAACCTGCGACCTCTGGGTTATGAGCCCAGCGAGCTACCGAGCTGCTCCACCCCGCGTCGGCTTGATAACCATACGTCAGGTGGGGCGTGCGTCCAAATCGGCTCCGTCGGCGGTCGGTGCCGGGACCTGCGGCGTCGGCTCGGCCACGGCGACGACGGGGCGCCGTGCGGCCCGCTGCGCGACGACGACGCCGAGGACGACGAGCAGCCCTCCGACCGGCTCGTACCAGTGCAGCCGCTCCCCCAGCACGAGGATGCCGAGCAGCACCCCGACCACCGGCGTGAGGTAGGTGACGGTGGACGCCCGCTGCGCGCCCCACGCGACGACGACGCGCGTGTTCCACACGTACGCCAGGCCGGTGCCGAGCGCGCCGAGGCCGACCATCGACAGGACCACGGGCCACGTGAGCGTCACCGGGCCGGACGCCGCGACGGGCGCCGCGAGCAGCACGAGGAGCGCGGCGACGCCGATCTGCCCGGCGGCGACGGTCTCGGCGGACAGCCCGAGCGGCGCGACGAACCGCCGCAGGTACGTCATGCCGAGCCCGTAGCAGGCGGTCGCGCCGAGGCAGGCGAGCACCGCGGGCAACGAGGCGTCGACGTCACCGCCGAGGTAGGTCCACGGGCCGATGACGACGACGACACCGATGCCCCCGACGAGCAGCCCGAGGCGCTGCCGGGCGGTGAGCCGTTCGGCGGGCAGCACGAGCGCCACCGCGAGGGAGGTCATGAGCGGCGTCGTCGCGTTGAGGATGCTCGACAGACCGGACGCGAGGTGCTGGCCCGCCCACGCGAAGAGCTGGAACGGCACGACGCACAGCAGCACACCGAGCACCGTGAGGTGCGCCCACGTGCGCCACCCGCGCGGCCAGGTCCGCCGCAGGACGAGCATGACGACGACGAGCGTGACGGCCCCGAGCCACAGCCGGCCCGAGGCGACCTGCGCCGGGGACAGCCCGTCGAGGGCGACCTTCATGAAGAGGAAGCTCGACCCCCACACGAGGGCGGCGGCGAGGTACTGGGCGACGACGCGCCGCTCGATGCTCATGACCCGAGCCTCCCGCACGCCACCGACACCCCGACAGGGGCAGATCGGTCACCCGGGGTCGACGCCCTGCCACGCACCTGCGCGGACCCCGCCCGTCCGGGCCCCGCCCGGACGGGCCGTGACGGGAGCATCCTGAGACAGCGGGCGCGGCACGGCGTCGAGCAGCTCACGCGTGTACGGCTCGCGGGGGTCGGCGAACACGACGTCGACCGGCCCGTGCTCGACGACCCTCCCCCGTTGCAGCACGGTCACCGTGTCGGCGACCTGCCGAACGAGCCCGAGGTCGTGCGTGACGAACAGGTAGGACAGGCCGCGGTCCTCCTGCAGCCGCAGCAGCAGCTCGACGATCTGCGCCTGCACGGTGACGTCGAGGGCCGACGTCGGCTCGTCGAGGACGAGCACGTCCGGCTCGAGCAGCAGCGTGCGGGCGAGCGCGACGCGCTGCCGCTGCCCGCCGGAGAGCTCCCGGACGCCGCGCAGCAGGACGTCGGACGGCAGTGCGACCTGCTCGAGCACCTGCGCGACACGCTCCCGCCGCGCGGTGCGCTCGACGAGGCGGTGCACCCGCAGCGGCTCCTCGAGCACGCGACGCACGCTGTACCGGGGGTCCAGCGCCGCGAGCGCGTTCTGGTGGACGAGCTGCAGCCGGCGCGCGAACGGGTTGGCGTACGGGGGCTCCGCCGGCAGCCGCCGGCCTGCGACCGTCACCTCCCCGGTGTCGAACGCCGTCAGCCCCGCGAGGACACGGCCCAGCGTCGTCTTGCCCGACCCGGACTCCCCGACGAGTGCGTGCACCGAACCGCGGCGCAGCGTGAGGGACACGTCGTCGAGCGCCTGGACCGCCGCACCGCCGCGCCCGCGCGCGGCGAACGCCTTCGACACCCCGGTGACCTCGGCGACCGGCTCCCCCACGGCAGCGGCCCGCGCCGCCACGCGGTCGCGGTAGCGGTCGGGCGAGGAGGACGGCGCGTCGCCCAGCAGGGTCACGGTGTACGGGTCGCGCGGCGCGACGAGCACCTGCCGCACGGCCCCGTGCTCGCGCACGACGCCGTCGCGCAGCACGACGACCTCGTCGGCACGCTCCTGGGCGAGCGCGAGGTCGTGCGTGATGAAGAGGACGCCGAGGCCGAGCTCGGCGCGCAGCCCGTCGACGAGGTCGAGGATGCGCTTCTGCACGGTGACGTCGAGGGCCGACGTCGGCTCGTCGGCGACGAGCAGCGCGGGCTGCGCGGCGATCGCGACGGCGATGAGCACGCGCTGCAGCTGCCCGCCGGACAGCTCGTGCGGGTAGGCGCGGGCCTTGTGCACGGGGTCGGGGATGCCGACGTGCCCGAGCAGCTCGACGACGCGCTCGGCGACCCGGTCGCGCGGGAACCCGGTGGCGGCGAGCGCGGCCCCGACCTGGGCGCCGACGCGCTGCAGCGGGTCGAGCGAGCTCAGCGGGTCCTGCGGGACGAACCCGAGCGCGCTGCCGCGCAGCGGGCGCCACTGCCGGCGGGTGAACGACGACACCTCGCGCCCGACGACGTGCACGGTGCCGGCGG
>JAEXEM010000130.1 GCA_023401045.1 Actinomycetes bacterium | reverse complement strand
CTCCTGGGGTTCGCGGTGTCGACCGCGTACGTGGTGGCCCGCACCCGCGCCGCGCAGGAGGTGCCGGCACGGCGACCGGTGCGCGCGATCGTCGCCGGCCAGCGGCACGGCGTCGCGACGACCGTGCTCAGCGCCGCGTACGGCGCGGCCCCCGTCGTCCTCGTCGGCGTCCTCGCGCCCGCCGCCCTGCCGGTGTACGCACTCGTCGACAAGCTGCAGCGGCAGGTGTACGCCGCGGCGACGCCCCTCGTCGTCGTGCTCCAGGGATGGGTCGCGCGCGCCGACCCACGGGCCGTACGGGCCCGGATCCGGCAGTCCCACCTCGTCGTCCTCGCCGCGACGACGACCGGGGGCGTGCTCGTCACCGTCCTGCACGACACGGTGTTCGGGTGGCTCGGCGCCGGTCAGGTCGACGTGCCGCTCGTCGTCGTCGCCCTCATGAGCCTGTGGCTCCTGCTCAACCTCCAGGAGTCGGTCGCCGCCCGGGTCGCACTCGTGCCGCTCGGACGGTTGGCGTTCGTCGCACGGGCGACCGCGATCGGCACGGTCGTGGGACTGTCCGCGGTCGCGGTGCTCGCCGTCGTCCTGGGTGCGGCGGGCGCGCTCCTGGGGATCTGCCTCGGTCTCGTCGTCCGGCTCGCGATGTGCCTCTACGGTGCGCGACCGAGCGCTCCCCTGCCGGCGGCGCCCAGCCCTCGCACCGCCCCCCAGGAGGTCTCCGCATGAGCCGAGCAGCACACGTCGCACGCGCAGTCGTGTGGCTCGCCCCCCCGTCCCGCGCGAAGAACACCCTCCTGCGCGCCCTGGGGCACGACGTGCACCCCACGGCAGCGGCCGGCTCGTGCGTGGTGTGGCGCGTGCACGAGCTCGTGCTCGGCCCCGGGGCGCGTCTCGGGCGGCACAACCTGCTCCGCAACCTGCGCAGCGTGCGGCTCGAGGAGGGCGCGTCCGTCGGCCGGATGAACGTCCTCACGGCCCACCCGGCGTTCTCGGGCAACCCCGGCAGCGGGACGCTGCGCGTCGCGCCGCACGGCAAGATCACGAGCCGGCACAGCGTCGACTGCTCCGCGGCGGTGACGGTGGGCGCCTACGCGTCCGTGGCGGGGCGGTCGTCGACGCTCATGACGCACTCCGTCGACCTCTCGCTCGACGCCCAGCGCGCCAGGCCGATCACGATCGGCGAGCGGTCGTTCGTCGGGACGCACGCAGTCCTGCTCGGAGGGGCCTACCTGCCGGACCGCTCGGTGCTCGGAGCGGGTGCCCTCCTCCTGCCCGACCTGCCGGACGACAAGCCGGGCGGGCTGTTCGCCGGCGTCCCGGCACGCCGGCGCGGTGACGTCGCGGGGCGCTGGTTCGAGCGGACGCAGACGCACACCCGTCGGGTCGTCCGCGTGGACGCCTCGGGCGCGGAGTCCGTCGAGGAGTTCTGAGACCGCGGCCGTCACCGCACCGGGCAGCCGCACCGGCCCGGAGCGGCCGCCGCCGGGTGGGCCCGCCGTCGCACGACGGGCCCACCCGTGCGCCGTCGCCTCACTCGCGGCTCGAGACCGCCACGTACTGGAGGTCCTGGACGAGCGGCGTGCGCACGACCTGGTGCGGCGAGGTCGCCGCCCCGACGGTCGCCCCGTTGCGGCTCGCGGACGCGGACACCGTCCCCAGCTGCAGCGGGAACGTCCGCGCGTCCACCCCGGCAGGTGCCGAGTAGCTGTGCGTGGCACTGCCGATCTTCACGGTGACCGTCGCCGGCGCGGTGAGGAAGGTCTGCACCTCGACGGTGTCCCGCGGCTTCGTCGACGTCGTGCCGCCCGACATGAGCGTCATGAGGTCGTGCGAGAGCTGCGGCTTGGCGTCGACGAACTGCCGACGATGCGTGATGTAGAGCGCGTCACCCGTGATCGCCGGCGCACGCCCCTGCTTGTACTGGGTCGCGTAGTACCCGCTGACGTCGAGGAAGGCATTGCCGTGGAACTCCGAGGGTGCGAAGACGGTGTTCTCGCTGTAGTCGTTCCACGCGACGAGCTGCACCATGTCGGCACCGTCCTCGATGGCCCGCTGCCAGCTGGCCCGCAGCGTCTCGAGGTTCGCCGACTCCTGGAACACGCCCTGCATCGGGCGCGAGTCCTGGACGGCGACGGGCGCGAGCCACTTGTCGCCGAGGGCGTGCGCGGCCGCGACGTTGTCACGCCCGGCGAGGATGTTGCCGGGGTTGCGGGTGCCCCACACGCCCTGCGCGTACGTGATGGGCGCGAACGCCTCCATGTTGTCGACGGCGTTGAGGAAGGTCGGCATGAAGGCGGCGTCGATGCCGTGGTCGGTCCGGAGCTTCGTCAGCACCCGCTTCCACCAGTCGACCGACTGCGCCTCGGCCTTGAAGGCGGAGATGACCGGGCGACCGTCCGGGAGCCGGTAGGCGGCGGGCTTGGTCACGTACTCCGCGAACCGGTCGACGATGAGGTCGACGTCGGAGCGTCCCGCGGAGGTCGTCATGTCGAGCTGGGGGATGACGACGAAGCCTCGGCCGTCAGCGGCAGCGGCGTCCGCCATCCGCACCGCGCGCTCCCAGTGGAAGTTCTCGAGGTTGAGCAGGTCGACGATGAACCCGTCGACGCCGGCGGAGACCGCCTGGGCGACCTCGGTGCGGGCGTCCGTCATCTTCCAGTCGCCGGACAGCGGCGGGCGCTCGACAGGCCGGTCACGCAGGAGCCCGCCGTACGCGCGGTGCGCGCCGCCCTCGCCGTCGGGGGCGAGGTAGTTGCGGGCGTAGTAGTCCGAGGCAGGATCCGCGTTGTCGATGGAGATCGGGTACGGCGTGAAGTAGTGCGCGAAGACCTTCGCCTGCCCCGTCCCCGCCACCTGGTACGGCAGCCGGGTGGACTGGGCCGGGGTCGTCGGGCGTGCGGTCGGCGACGCGCTGGCGCTCGGACGCACCGTCGGCGTCGCGCTGGGCCGGGGGGAGCTGGTCGGCGTCGGCGCGCTGGAGGCGCTCGGGCTCGGGCGCGGGCTCGCCGTCGGGGTGGCCGAGCGGGTCGGGGTCGGCGACGCGGTGGCGCCGCCCGTCGTGTAGGTGAGGACGAGCCTGGGCTGCTTGCTCCCGGTCTTGTCGAGACGCACACCCGCCGCACGGACCTCGTAGAGCACCTCGAAGGAGGTCTGCCCGCCGGGCACGACGCTCGCGGGCTGGAGGTTCGTCGTCATGGTCGCCCCGGCGACGGCACGGGCCGACGAGTTGACCGTGCTACCGGTGGCGGTGGGCCGGTTGGCCGAGGTCAGCGTGCTCGCGCGCCAGCCGGCGGGGACGGTGCGCACCGCGAGGCCCGGCGAGCTCGTCGCGCTCGTGCGCACCGAGAGCTTGAGCTGGGCACCGGTGACCCGCGCGCCCGCCGGGAGCTTCGAGGTGTCGAAGGTGAGGTACGTCCGGTAGACGGCGGAGGTCGTGACGAGCACGTCGTGCCGGGAGTAGTTCGTGCGCGGGGCGTCCGTCGAGACGAAGCCCGCCTGCGCCGGCGTGAGGGTCACGGTCCCGGACGACGCGGCTTCCGCGTCGTCCGTGCGCGAGAAGAGCACGAGGACGAGCATGACCGCCATGAGCGGTGCCAGCCACCGGCGGAGGGGGTTGCCTGCGACGGGCGCCGCATGGCGCGCGGTCGTTCGGTTGCTTTCACCCATACGCACGCATCCTGGCGCATAGGTCTCGATTCGATCACGCGAGCGGGTGAGATGTGAGAAAGATCACACCCGTTCGGCGGGGTCCACGGCGCGCTGGGGCATGCCTGGTTACGGGAACTGCGGTAAAGGCGGTCCGCGCGCCTGACCAGGCCACACGCCCCCAGCGCTCCGGACGCGGGAACCACGGGACGGCCGCACGACGGGCCGACGCACCGGCACCCTCCGCAGCGGGCCATTCGTCCACGGTGCGCGCGGGCGCGACCGCCGGCGCCGTGCCGGCAGAGCGGGTCGATACCCGACACCCCCTGCGGGCCGGTTCGCACCGACCCGGTGGGTTCAGTACGCGCCGACCCCGCGGAGCACGGCCCGCCCGGTCTTCCACATGATCATGAGGTCCATCGCCACGGACCAGTTGTCGACGTACCGCAGGTCGAGACGCACCGCTTCGTCCCAGTCGAGGTCGGACCTGCCGCTCACCTGCCAGAGCCCCGTGAGGCCGGGCTTGACGTGCAGACGGCGGTGGACCTGGTCCTCGTACGCGGCGACCTCGTGCTCGAGCGGCGGACGCGGGCCGACGAGGGACATGTCCCCGCGCACGACGTTCCACAGCTGCGGCAGCTCGTCGAGGGAGTACTTGCGCAGCACGCGGCCGACCGGAGTCACGCGCGGGTCCCGGCGCATCTTGAAGAGCACCCCTGCGCCCTCGTTGTGCGCGAGCAGGTCGGCGAGGCGCTCGTCCGCGTCGACGTACATCGTGCGGAGCTTGCGCATGGTGAAGCGCTTGCCGTCCTGGCCGACCCTCGTCTGGTTGAAGAACGCAGGCCCGCGCGACGTGAGGCGTACCGCCAGGGCCGCCGCGGCGATGACCGGGAGGGCGACCAGCCCTGCGACCGCTCCCACCGTGACGTCGAGGAGGGCCTTGGCGACGAGGCGGCGCCGCGGCGGACCCACCTCGACCTCGAGCAACGACAGGCCCGCGGTGGGGCGCAGGTTGAGCCGTGGCCCCGCCACCTCGACGAGGTCCGGGACGACGACGAGCTGCGCCCCCGCACGGCCGAGCGCCCACGTGAGCCGGCGCAGCGCGTCACCACTCAGCTGCCCGGCACCGACGACGACGACCTCGGCCGCGTGGTCCGCGACGACCTGCACGACGTCCGCGGTGGCCCCGAGCACCGGGACCCCGGAGACGGGCCGGACGTCGTCGAGGTCCGGGACGCACATGCCGACGACGTCGTACCCGTGGTGCCGCGAGACGGCGAGGTCGGACGCGAGCCGGGTGGCCGTCCGCACGTCCCCCACGACGACGGTGCGCATCATCGCGTGACCGTCGAAGCGCAGCCGGTGCAGCCACCGCCGGCCGATGTGCCGCACGATCGCCACGATCAGCACGGTGAGCGGGACCCCGACGAGCACGACGACCCGCGGCACGTCGCGCCCCGCCAGCCACGACAGCACGACGAGCACGACCGCGACCGTGGCACCCGCCCGGAGCACCGCCTGGAACTCGGCGGGGCCGTCCCCCACACGGTCGCTGTCGTACCCGTGGAAGGACGCGACGAGCGCGACGAGCATCGCCGCACCGGCGAGGCTCCACAGCAGGGCCTGGGGCGCCGGCCGGCTGGGCAGGAGCACGGCGTACCCGATGCCGGCCGCGATGACGCCGTCGAGCACGGACATGACGCGCACGTAGCGCAGGCCGACCGTGCGCCAGCTCTCGCTGCGCAGCGCGTCGTCGGAGTTCACCGGGGTGGGACGCCGCACGAACGGCTGCGCCGAGGCCCACGAACGGCGCGGTTCGCGAGCACGACCGCGGCGTTCCCTCTCCTCCTCGAGGCGCCACGCGTGCTCGTCGGCCGTCAGTGTCATGGCGTCCCCCGGCTCAGCGCTCTGCCTGCAGTAGCCAGGAGGTTATATGCGTCGTTCGCGCCGTTGGAGGCTTTCTGCCCGATTTCACCCTATTCACATGAGGTTGTCACCCACCTGCGGGCGAGCGTCAGGTGAACGCCGGGTGAACGTGCGTCGCGCGCGGGACGCGGCGTCAGGCCTTCGTGTGGAACCTCAGCTGCGCTGCCTCGAGGCCCTCGAGTACGACGGCCTCGACGGCGTCGGCGGCACGGTCGACGAGCCACGGCAGGTCCTTGCGCTCGGCGCTCGAGAAGTCCTTGAGGACGAAGTCCGCGGGGTCCTGGCGCCCCGGGGGCCGGCCGATGCCGACCCGGACCCGCACGTAGTCCTTCGAGCCGAGCGCCTTCGTCGTGTCGCGCAGCCCGTTGTGCCCGCCCTCGCCGCCCCCGCGCTTGAGGCGCACCTCGGCGTAGGGGATGTCGAGCTCGTCGTGCACCATGACGACGCGCTCGACGGGCACGTCGTGGTACCGGGCGAGCGCGGCGACGGGACCGCCGGAGACGTTCATGTACGTCGTCGGCTTGGCGAGCACGACGCGCGGACCGGGCACCCCGCCGGGCAGCGTCCCGAGCCGCACCTCGGCGGTCGCGGCCTGCGGGCGCCGGCCGAGCAGCCCTCCCCCGCGGGAGGCGAACGACGCGCCGGCGCGCCGCGCGAGCTCGTCGAGCACCATCTGGCCGACGTTGTGGCGGTTGCCGGCGTACTGCGGGCCGGGGTTGCCGAGGCCGGCGACGAGCCAGGGTCCGTCGCTCACGGGGCGGTCCTCCAGGGGTGGGGCGGGGCGGGGTGGGTACGACGACGCCCGGCACCGTGACGGTACCGGGCGTCGCGTCGAGCGGGGAGGGTCAGCCCTCGGAGTCCGCGGCGGACGCGGCGGACTGCTCGGCGGCGAGCTCGGCGGCGGCCTCGTCGGCGGCGACGTCCTCGGCCGACGCCTGCGGCACCGAGACCGTGACGACGACGATCTCCGGGTCGGTGACGAGCGTGGCGCCCGCGGGGAGCGTGACGTCGCCGGCGGCGACGGACTGGCCGCCCTCGAGGCCCTCGATGGAGACCTCGACGTGCTGCGGCAGGTGCGTGGCCTCGGCCTCGAGGGAGAGGTTCTGCGTCTCGACGACGTGGATGGTGCCGGGGGCGGACTCGCCGACGACCGTGACGGGCACGTCGACGGCGACCTTCTCGCCCTTCTTCACGATGAGGAGGTCGACGTGCTCGATGACCTGGCGGACGACGTCACGCTGGACGTCCTTGACGATCGCGAGGGTCGCCTTGCCGTCGAGCTCGATCGAGAACAGCGCGTTCGACTGCTTGACGGCGAGCATCGTCTCGTGGCCCGGGAGGGCGACGTGGACGGGCTTCTCGCCGTGCCCGTAGAGGACGGCGGGGATCTGGTGCGCGCGACGCAGACGGCGGGCGGCGCCCTTGCCGAACTCGGTACGGGCCGTGGCGACGAGCTTGATCTCGGACACTGGTGCTCCTCAGGCGTGGCGTGGTGCCGCGCGGCGGGCGCGGCACGTCGGTCTGGTCGGGTGGTCCCCGTGGCCGGTGGGCTCCTCGGGGGCGGGACCTCGTCCCGGTGGCCTCGACGCGGGACGCAGGACGGGCACGCGGAGGCGACCACCCAGTCGATCACGGACCGAGGAGGGCCTGCCGGAGCTGTGCGTCCGTCGACCGTCCGTCGTCCCTCGCCGAGGCAACCCCGAGATCCTACCGGACGGGGCGCTCGCGATCGACCCGCCCGGCCGTGGCGGGGGGGCACCCCGGCACGCCCGGGCGGGTCGTCCCTCGGGTCGGTCGCGTCGCCGTCAGGCGTTGCCGTCGAAGAGCGACGTCACCGACCCGTCGTCGAAGACCTCGCGGATGGCGCGCGCGAGCAGCGGCGCGATCGACAGCACGGTGAGCTGGGGGAACCGGCGGTCCTCGTGCACGGGCAGGGTGTCGGTGATGATGACCTCGCGCGCCCCGCACTGCTGGAGCCGCTCGGTGGCGGGGTCGGAGAGGACGCCGTGCGTCGCCGCGACGATGACGTCCTTCGCACCGGCCTCGAGGACGACGCGCACCGCGCCGGCGATCGTGCCGGCGGTGTCGATGAGGTCGTCGACGATGACGCAGGAACGTCCCTCGACGTCACCGACGACCCGGTTGGCGACGGCCTTGTTGGGGCTGCGGATGTCGCGGGTCTTGTGGACGAACGCGAGCGGGCCGCCGCCGAGCTTGGCGGCCCACTGCTCGGCGACGCGGATGCGCCCGGCGTCCGGCGAGACGACCGTGACGTTCGAGGTGTCGACGCGGGTGCGGACGTACTCGACGAGGATCGGCTGCGCCCACAGGTGGTCGACCGGACCGTCGAAGAAGCCCTGCGTCTGCGCCGCGTGCAGGTCGACGCTCATGATGCGGTCGGCGCCGGCGGTCTTGAACAGGTCGGACACGAGGCGCGCGGAGATCGGCTCGCGGCCGCGGTGCTTCTTGTCCTGCCGCGCGTACGGGTAGAAGGGCGCGATGACGGTGATCGTCTTCGCGGACGCGCGCTTCATCGCGTCGATCATGAGCAGCTGCTCCATGAGCCACTGGTTGATCGGCGAGCAGTGCGACTGGAGGATGAACGCGTCGGCGCCGCGCACCGACTCGCCGAAGCGCACGTAGATCTCGCCGTTGGCGAAGTCGTACGCGGTGGTCGGCAGCAGCTCGATGCCGAGGTGGTCCGCCACGTCCTGCGCGAGCTCGGGGTGCGCGCGCCCCGACGCCAGCACCAGGCGCTTCTCCCCGTCGTGGCTGATGATGCCCGTCATCGCGTGCGGTCCTCCGTCGTCGTGCCGGCGGCCGGTCCGTCGGTCGGGTCCTCGAGCTGCGCCGGCTGCCCCGGCAGTGCGGGCGGCGGCGTCACGGGGGCGCCGGCGCTCGCGGCGCGCTCGCGCTCGG
>JAEXEM010000095.1 GCA_023401045.1 Actinomycetes bacterium | reverse complement strand
GGCCCGACGGCGACGCACGTCCCCGCCGGGCCGCCGACCGGTCAGGAGACCCGGTAGACCCCGTGCATCCGCACGGCGCCGCCCTGGACGCCCTTCGTGCCGGACACGACGTCGGGCGACGCGAGGTCGTCGGCGCGCGCCTCACGGACCGACCCGAGCACCCAGGCCGGCAGGCCCCGCTCGCCCGCGGCGCGCAGGACGTCGTCGGCCACGTCGGGCGCGACGACGGCGACCATGCCGACGCCGAGGTTGAGGGTGCCCTCGAGGTCGCCCCACGGCACCGTGCCGAGGCCCTGCACGAGCCCGAAGACCGGCGGCAGGGTCCACGACGTGCGGTCGACGTCCGCGACGAGACCCGCGGGCAGCACCCGCGCGACGTTGGCCGCGAGACCGCCACCGGTGACGTGGCTGAAGACGTGGACGCGGTCGGCGCCGAAGCGCTCGACCAGCGCGAGGCAGTCGGACGCGTAGACCCGCGTCGGCTCGAGGAGCTCCTCACCGAGGGTGCGCCCCAGCTCGTCGACGTGGCGCTCGAGGCCCCAGCCGGCGACCTGGACGACGCGCCGCACGAGCGAGTACCCGTTGGAGTGCAGCCCGGACGACCCGAGCGCGACGAGCACGTCACCGGCCCGCACCCGCTCCGGGCCGAGCAGCTCGTCCGCCTCGACGACACCGGTCGCGGCACCCGCGACGTCGTACTCGTCCGGCCCCAGCAGGCCGGGGTGCTCGGCGGTCTCGCCGCCGACGAGCGCGGTGCCCGCGGCGGAGCACGCCGCGGCGATGCCGCGCACGACGTCCGCGATCCGCTCGGGCACGACGCGCCCGCACGCGATGTAGTCCGTCATGAACAGCGGCTTCGCGCCCACGACGACGATGTCGTCGACGACCATGCCGACGAGGTCGAAGCCGATGGTGTCGTGCACGTCCATCGCCTGCGCGATCGCGACCTTCGTGCCGACGCCGTCGGTCGAGGTCGCGAGCAGCGGGCGGCGGTAGGCGGTGAGCGCGGCCGCGTCGTACAGACCGGCGAAGCCGCCGACGCCCCCGAGCACCTGCGGCCCGTGCGTCGCGCGCACGGCGTCCTTCATGAGCTCGACGGCCTTGTCGCCCGCCTCGGTGTCGACACCGGCGGAGGCGTAGGTCACCGGCTCCAGGGCCGGCTGGGGGACGTTCACGGCTGCTCCAGGGCGGACGCGCCGCCGCTCGAGGGGACGATGGACAGCAGACCGTCCTCGGGCTGGCCGAGCGGCAGCGTGTTCTGCTCGAGGAGGTTCTTGCCGAGCTTCTCCGTGGGAGGCAGCTCGATGGGGTAGCGCCCGGAGAAGCACGCCGTGCACAGCTGCGAGGCGGGCTGCTCGGTCGCGGCGATCATCCCCTCCTCGGACAGGTAGCCGAGGGAGTCGGCACCCAGCGAGCGCGCGATCTCCTCGACACCGAGGCCGTTGGCGATGAGCTCGGCGCGGGACGCGAAGTCGATGCCGTAGAAGCACGGCCACTTGACCGGCGGTGCGGTGATCCGGATGTGGACCTCCGCGGCCCCGGCCTCCCGCAGCATCCGCACGAGCGCGCGCTGGGTGTTGCCGCGCACGATCGTGTCGTCGACGACGACGAGGCGCTTGCCGCGGATGACGTCGCGCAGCGGGTTGAGCTTGAGGCGGATGCCGAGCTGGCGCAGGGTCTGCGACGGCTGGATGAAGGTGCGCCCGACGTACGCGTTCTTCGTCAGCCCCTGGCCGAACGTGATGCCGGACTCCGCCGCGTACCCGACGGCCGCCGGGGTGCCGGACTCCGGGACGGGGATGACGAGGTCGGCCTCGACGGGGTGCTCGACGGCGAGCCGCCGACCCATCGCGACCCGTGCGGCGTGCACCGACCGGCCGTTGATGGAGGTGTCGGGCCGCGCCAGGTAGACGTACTCGAAGACGCAGCCGGCACGGTCGATCGGTGCGAAGCGCGTCGAGCGCAGACCGTCGGCGTCGATCGCGATGAACTCGCCCGGCTCAACCTCGCGCACGTAGGACGCGCCGACGATGTCGAGCGCGGGGCTCTCCGAGGCGACGACCCAGCCGCGCTCGAGCCGGCCGAGGACGAGCGGTCGCACGCCCTGCGGGTCGCGTGCGGCGTAGAGCGTGCGCTCGTCCATGAAGACGAGGCTGAACGCGCCGCGCAGCCGCGGCAGCACCTCGAGCGCGGTCGCCTCGAGGGTGTGGTCCGGGTCCCCGGCGAGCAGCGCGGTGATGAGTGCGGTGTCGGTCGTGTTGCCGCGCGCGAGCTCCCCGCGGCGCTGGCTGCCGTAGCGCTCGGCGACGAGGTCGACGAGCTCGGCGGAGTTCGTGAGGTTGCCGTTGTGCCCGAGCGCGACCGTGCCGGCCGCCGTCGGGCCGAGCGTCGGCTGCGCGTTCTCCCACGTCGAGCCGCCGGTCGTCGAGTAGCGGGTGTGCCCGATCGCGATGTGCCCCTGGAGGGCGTTGAGCGCGGTCTCGTCGAAGACCTGGGAGACGAGCCCCATGTCCTTGTAGACGAGCAGCTGCTGACCGTTGGAGGTCGCGATGCCCGCGGACTCCTGCCCACGGTGCTGCAGGGCGTAGAGACCGAAGTAGGTGAGCTTGGCGACCTCCTCACCCGGGGCCCAGACGCCGAAGACGCCGCAGGCGTCCTGCGGGCCTTTCTCGCCGGGAAGAAGGTCGTGGTTGAGACGTCCGTCTGCGCGGGGTGCCACGTGCCCATCGTCGCACACCGCTCCCGGCCCGCGGACCCCCCGTCCACGACCCGTCGCCGAGCGGGCCGGCGGGCGTCAGCCCTGGTCGGGACCCCGTCGGCGGCGGACGCTGCGCCGGTCGGCGACGACCGCGACCGCGCCGCCGAGGAGCCCGCCGAGCACGACGCCGGTGAGCGCCATGACGCCGCGCACGCCGTTCTGGCCGTCGAGGAAGGGCAGCACACCGACCGACGCGTCGGTGACACCGCTGCCCGCGCTCGTCACCAGGGCGGCCGTCACGGCGACGACCATGCCGATCAGCGCACCGGCGACGACGAACGCCCGGTACCGCGGGGCACGGCGCACCGCGGCGGGGGTCGCGACGCGACGCAGCTCGTCCTCGTCCGGGACCGCCGGCGCCCCGGCGGACGTCTCCGGGGTCGTCGGCCCCGAGGTGGCCGGGGCCGCGCCGGCGTCGGAAGACGCGTCGCCCGCGCCGGCGGGCCGCTCCTCGCGGGGCAGGTCGTCGGGACGGTCCTCAGGGCGCTGGTCGTCGTGCACCGGCCGATCCTAGGTCAGCGGCCTGGGC
>JAEXEM010000083.1 GCA_023401045.1 Actinomycetes bacterium | reverse complement strand
ACGACGACCCGCTCGTGCTCGCCGCCTCCCCGGGGGCGCTGCGCGGTGCGCGGGTGGCCGGCACGCTCGTCGGCGGGGAGTGGACGCACCGCACGGTGTGACCGTCGCCGGCGGGTCGCGACCCGCCGCCGCGCCCCGGACCGCAGCGTGGACCGTGCGCCCGTCGGGTCCCTCGCGCGCCGTAGGATCGGCACGACCCCCCACCGTCGCGAACCAGGGAGCACACCCGTGGGACGAGTCGTCGTCGACGTCATGCCGAAGCCCGAGATCCTCGACCCGCAGGGCAAGGCCGTCGCGAACGCGCTGCCGCGCCTCGGCTTCGGGCAGTTCACGTCCGTCCGTCAGGGCAAGCGCTTCGAGCTCGAGGTCGAGGGCCCGGTGACGCCCGAGGTCCTCGAGGCCGCCGCGGCCGCCGCCGAGCAGGTGCTCTCCAACCCCGTCATCGAGGACGTCGTGCGCGTCGCGGACATCGAGGCCGACGCCGCCGCGACCGTCGCGTCGCAGGGCCTGGCCTGATGGGGCGCATCGGCGTCGTCACGTTCCCCGGGACGCTCGACGACCGGGACGCCGCGCGCGCGGTGCGCCTGGCCGGCGGTGAGCCCGTCGCGCTGTGGCACGCGGACGCCGACCTCAAGGGCGTCGACGCCGTGGTCCTGCCCGGTGGCTTCTCCTACGGCGACTACCTGCGCGCCGGTGCCATCAGCCGGTTCGCGCCCGTCATGGGCGAGGTCGTCGAGGCCGCGGGCAAGGGCCTGCCGGTGCTCGGCATCTGCAACGGCTTCCAGGTCCTCACCGAGGCGCACCTGCTGCCCGGGTCGATGGTGAAGAACGACCACCTGCACTTCATCTGCCGTGAGCAGGTGCTCTCGGTCGAGAACGCGGACACCGCGTGGACGCGCGCGTACACGGCCGGTGAGCGGATCACCATCCCGCTGAAGAACCAGGACGGCCAGTACGTCGCCGACGAGCGCACCCTCGACGAGCTCGAGGGCGAGGGCCGCGTCGTCTTCCGCTACCAGGGCTGGAACCCCAACGGGTCGCGTCGCGACATCGCGGGCATCAGCAACGCGGCGGGCAACGTCGTCGGGCTCATGCCGCACCCGGAGCACGCCGTCGAGGCGGGCTTCGGCCCGGACGGCCCGGACGGTCCGCGCAGCGGCACCGACGGTCTGCGGTTCTTCACCTCGGTCCTCACCGCGCTCGTCTCCTGACGTGGCGACCGTCCCCGGCCTCGACGTGCGCGTCGAGCACGTGCCGTGGGACGACCCCGAGGTCGCGGCGCTGCGCGTCGCCCAGCAGGCCGAGCTGCGCGAGCGGTACGGCGACGACGACATCGGGCACGAGATGACCGGCGAGCAGGTCGTCGCCATGGTGCTGCTGCGCCTCGACGGTGAGCCCGTCGCGTGCGGGGCGCTGCGGGACGCGTCCGACGAGCTCGGGCCCGGCACGGGTGAGCTCAAGCGGATGTACGTCGGCCCGGCGGCTCGTGGTCGCGGGCTGTCGCGCGTGGTGCTCTCCGAGCTCGAGCAGGTCGCCACGGCGCGCGGGACGGCGCGGCTCGTGCTCGAGACCGGCGTCCTGCAGCCCGAGGCGATCGGCCTCTACCTCGGCGCCGGGTACCGGCCCGTGGAGAACTACGGCGAGTACGTCGGCGTCGGCGACTCGCGCTGCTTCGCCAAGGACCTCCTCGCGTCACCGGCCCCGCCGCGCCCCGCGCGGGCCCCGTCCGGGGACGTCACGGTGGCACGCGTCGACTGGGACGCGCGCGAGGCCGTCGCCCTGCGGTGGGCGATGGTCGACGAGCTCGTGCCGCTCTACCCGGAGATGTCCCTCGGTGACCCGGGGGGCCGGGAGCGCACCGACGCCCGTCTCGGTGCGGGGGCGCTCGCGACGTTCGTCGCGCACCTCGACGGTGCCCCCGTGGCGCACGCGGCCCTCGTCGACGCCGCCGCGTGGGGTGCGGGGACCGGTGAGCTCAAACGCCTCTACGTCGCGCCCGCGGCCCGCGGGCATGGCGTCGCCAGGCGGCTCGTCGGGTACGTCGAGCAGGCGGCGGCGGGCCTCGGCCTGTCCCGGGTCGTCCTCGACACCGGCATCCGCCAGCCCGAGGCGATCGCCCTCTACCGCTCGCTCGGCTACCGGCCCGTCCGCCCCGGCGGTGACTGGTCCGCGCTGCCGCTCTCGTTGTTCCTCGGACGGGACCTCACCCCCTGAGGGGCCCGACGTCGGCGTGCGCGCCGGCGTGGTGCGCGGCAGGGTGCCGTCCGTGACGGCTCAGATCCCGGCGAGGACGTTGATGAGGACCGCGACGAGGAACGTGCCGAAGAGGTACGACAGCAGCGCGTGGACGAGCACGAGCCGGCGCGTCGCAGAGTCGGTGACGTTCGGGTCCGACGTCGCGAAGCTCATGGCGACGGTGAGTGCGAGGTAGGCGAAGTCCGAGTACTCGGGCGGCTCGTGCTGGTTGAAGTCGATGCCGCCGACCGGCTCGGAGTACCACAGCAGCGCGTACCGGACCGTGTAGAGCGTGTGGACCGCGATCCACGACGAGACGACGGCCGTGAGGGACGCGACGACGCCGAGCGCCCGGCCGTGGCCCTGCGCGCCGGTGAGTGCGACGACGACCCCGACGAGGCTGACGAGGCACGCCGCGAGGACGATGGCGTGCGCGACGACCCGGGTCGGTTCCTCCCGCGTGGCGTGGCTGCGGGTCTGCGCGGCGTCGAGCGGCCAGAGGAACGACCAGCTCCACACGGCGTGCACGAGGGCCGCCACGGACCACCCGCCGAGCGCGGCGGAGACGGCCGTCGCGTCCGGGACCTCCCACAGGAAGGCGGCGGCGACGACACCGACGACGAGCGACACGGCCAGCCGCGTCGCCGGCGTCACGTCCCCCCGTGCGATGTCCCGGGCCACGAGCCCATCCAACCGCCGGGGTGCCCCGGCGGCACGCCGGTCACGCGCGGGACACCCCCGTCCGTGGGACGAGGGTGTCCACGGCGCCGAGTGCGGGCTACTGTGTGCGCATGTTCTCGGTCCGGGTGTGTTGTCGCTGAGCTGACGACCCCGCGCGCCTGCGGCACCGCCCTGGATGCGCACCCGCTCCACCCCGAGGACCTCCCGTGGCCCAGCCCGCGCTCGCACCCCTCCGCACGTCCCGCCGGCCGTCGCACCGTCGCCCCGCTGCACCTCTCGTCGAGGTGGCCGGCACCCGGCCCGCTCCCGGCACCGAGTTCCTGCTCGACGCCGACTCGCTCGACGCCGCGACCGTCGCCCTCGCCGCGGCCCGCGCCGACGTCGTGCGCATCGTCCACTCGGCCGCCCTGCCGACGCCCGCCGCGGTCCGTGCGCTCGTCACGCTCCTCGAGGACGAGGTGCGCGCCGTCGGGCGCGACCGCCACGAGGTGCGTCTCGTCCTCGAGGTCGAGGCGGTCGTCGCCGCCGACGAGGCCGACGCGGCCCGGCGG